>NZ_CANG01000039.1:0-9979 GCF_000309315.1 Sedimentibacter sp. B4 | reverse complement strand
AATGGAAGAATAATTGATCCTCATTCTGGAAGGGATGAAGTTGCAGACATATTGACTGAAGATGATAAAATAGTTAAAATAGCTGAAAATATTGATGTTCATGAATGCTGCAGAGTAATAGATGCTTCAGGAATGGTTGTTGCTCCGGGACTCATAGATGTTCACGTTCATTTCAGGGACCCTGGTTTTACCTACAAGGAAGATATTCTTACAGGTGCAAATGCAGCAGCAAGGGGAGGATTTACAACGGTTGTTTGTATGGCTAATACTGATCCGGTTGTGGACAATCCTGAAACATTGGAATACATTATGAATATATCAAAAAAATCTCCTATAAATGTACTGCCGGCAGCATCTATTACAAAAGGCATGAAGGGTAACGAAATAGTTGACATGGAATTACTTAAGAACAATGGTGCAGTGGGATTCACTGATGACGGGTACCCTATTATGAACACAGCCATAGTGCTTAAAGCCATGGAAGAAGCTAGACGCCTAAACGTTCCAGTCAGCTTTCACGAAGAAGATCCAAATCTCATTAAAAGTGCAGGTGTTAATGAAGGGATAATATCTGAAAAACTTAGTATGGGGGGAGCATCCCATCTGGCTGAAGATGTAATGGTAGCAAGAGATTGTGCATTAGCTGTTTCTATGGGAGCAAAAGTGAACATACAGCACTTAAGCTCCGGTAATGCGGTGGAAATAATAAGATGTGCAAAAAAAATGGGTGCATTTGTAACGGCAGAAGCATCTCCTCATCATTTTTCAATGACAGAGAATGATGTTCTCACATATGGAGCAAATGCAAAAATGAATCCTCCGCTTAGAACTGAAGCTGATAGGATCAAAATAATTGAAGGACTCAAGGATGATACCATAGAAATCATAGCAACAGATCACGCCCCTCACAGCAGTGAGGAGAAGGAAAAAGAGTTTTCAAAGGCTCCAAGTGGGATTATAGGTCTTGAAACAGCATTGGCAGTAGGTATTAAATACCTTGTGAACAGCGGGCATTTGAGCATTTTAAAATTATTGGAGAAAATGACAATAAACCCTGCAAGGTTGTACAATCTTAATACCGGTATTTTAAAAGAAAATTATCCTGCTGATATGGTGATTTTTAATCCTGAAGAAAGCTGGGTAGTTAATGAGTTTTATTCTAAATCAAGTAACTCACCTTATTACGGAAGGGAACTGCAGGGAAAAGTTAAATTTACCATATGCAGGGGCAAAATAGTATACGAAGATAAATGATCCGTTATGGATGTATTTATACCCAAAGAGCAAAAGCCACATATAATATTACAAATACAAGAAGCAGGTGATATAATGATTTATTTAGATAATGCAGCCACAACATACCCAAAGCCTAAATCAGTTTATAAAAATGTGATGGACGCCATGACAAAGTACGGGGCTAACCCTGGAAGAGGTAGCCACGCCATGGCCATAGAGGGTGCAAGAGTAATATATGAAACAAGAGAACTTCTGGCAGAACTATTCAATTTCGACGATCCCATGAGGGTTATTCTTACATTCAATGCAACAGATGGATTAAATATGGCAATAAAGGGTATACTAAGACCAGGAGACCATGTTGTAACAACAGCAATGGAACATAATTCGGTATTAAGACCTATAAAAGAACTGGAAAATATTGGAGTTGAAAATACAATAGTATCCTGTTCTCATGAAGGAAAGATAAATGTTGAGGACATAGAAGCGGCCATAAAGACCAACACAAGGATGGTTGTCACAACCCATGTATCGAACTTGACAGGAACTATATTTCCAATTGAAAAAATCGGAGAAATGTGCAAGAGGAGAAATGTTCTTTACTTGGTAGACGGTTCTCAAAGTGCAGGCGTGCTAGAGATAGACATGCAGAAACAGCACATAGATTTTTTAGCTGTACCCGGACACAAAGGCCTTCTTGGTCCGCAAGGTACAGGTGCCTTGTTGATTAACAGCGATGCTGAAATAAAGGAACTCAAAGAGGGTGGGACAGGAAGCGAATCAAGCAACCCTCATCAGCCAAATTTTTATCCGGACAAATTAGAAGCAGGTACTCATAACCTTCCGGGCATTGCAGGTCTCAATGCTGGGTTAAAGTATATTTTAAACAAGGGCACAAAATCGATTTTAAGCCACGAAAAAAATATTCTTGAGACATTCATCAATGAGATGAGAAAAAATCCTAAAATTGTAATTTATGGCCCAGAGGATATAAATGACAGAAGCGGTGTTGTTCCGGTCAATATTGCAGGAATGGATTCTTCAGAAGTTGCATATATTCTTGACACGGAATACAACGTTGCAGTCAGACCGGGACTTCATTGTGCTCCATTGGCTCATAAGACAATAGGTACAGAAAATATAGGTGCAGTAAGATTTGGCATAGGACCTTTCACAATAAGAACAGACGTAATAGCAGCAGCAAAAGCACTAAATGAAATTTCAGAAAGATAAAGTATTTTGACAAGAAAATTGTTTTACAATTTTCTTGTCAAAACATTTAATAATTTTTTAATGCAATGTATTTTTATATTTGTTATAATTAGTTAACATATTTAAACAAGGATAGACTATGAAAAAGACAATTATATTTATTTCTGTAATTTTAATAATTGTAGTTGGAATATTGTATTCAACCTATGGAGAAGAATTTTTTTCAGCACTGGATGAGAAAAAGGTGTACAGCATTGTAAATATAAAAAGTACTCATCTTGACACTCTCGATGAATACAAATTCTTTGACGGAGGGATAATTACTTACAACAATCAAAAGATGAAGTTTATCAATTATGACAACTCAAGCATTTGGGAAAGTGAGAATGCAGTCTTTTCTAAAAAAGTCTTCGTAACTGACAATTACATATTCAGGCAGATGGAAAACAGCACAGAAGTGATTGACAAGAATAATCAAAGGTATGTAGTAGCTGAAATTGCAGGTGATATATTAAATGTTTCACGTGAAAATGACGAAACATATATGGTTGTCAAGACAGATACAGGAAAAAACTCTCTGTACATAATGAACGATAACAATGAAGTTGTTGTTGATAACAAGAAATTTGATGAAATTATTACTGGGGTAGCCATAGGGGATAAATCTGAAGGTTATTCATTGATAACGCTGAACTTTGAGAAGGGGATTCCCGAGAATACACTTTATTTCAATCTTCTTGATGATGTTGAGCTTTGGAACACAACAATTGAAAATGAATTATTGGTTAAAACTCAGATTGTAAATAATAATATAATTGCCATAGGTGACAAGAATATATATTACTATAACACAAATGGAAAATTAATGTGGAAGAACAGCATATACAATAGGATTTCAGATATAGAAATCCACAAAGACAGCCAAAAAATATACATGCTGTATGATCACGATGATAGTACCGAGTTAATTGCATATAATTTTGAGGGAAAGATTAAGGAAATTAAAAATACACCAGCTGGCATGAAGAATGTAGAGGTAATTGATAACAAAATAATTGTCAGCAGTGACAATGCAATATTTCTTATTCATGGAAGCAAAACAGATAAAATATTTGAGGATAACCAAGACAGCATTAAAGACTATGTGTTGGAAGGAAGTACTATAAAAATATTATTCAAGGACAAGCTGGTGTCTGGCATAATCAAATAAATATGTTATAAAAGGAGGGAACAAATGAATTTTATTGATATTCTAATTGTGATTTTTGTAGTCTACTCGTGTTTTCAAGGGTATAGAAGAGGATTCATAAAGACTCTTTTTGACACACTTGGAACAATCGTTGCATTTTTTGTAAGCAAAGAGTTTTATTACATAGTTGAAAGTTTTCTTTTGAACAATACTAAATTATTTGTGAAAATTCATGATTTCTTTGAAAGCAAGCTATCAAGCAGTATAGTTGAAACATTTAAGAATCCGGATCATCTGCCGGCAGAACTGCAAAATGTTGTAAGCAATATATTGAATTCAGGAACAGTTAAACAAGTAGACACATTTTCATTGTTTGTAGACAATATAAGCCTTATAGCAATAAGGTCAATTAGTTTTATAATCACATTTTTGATAATATATGTAGCGCTGGTTGTATTATCAAACCTGATAAATGTTATATTTAAGCTTCCATTGCTTAATCTAACAAACAGACTTTTTGGAGGAGCAACAGGTATACTTAAAAGTGCTGTAATACTGTATCTTGTATTTGCACTGAGTTCTCCCATAATAAGTTTCATGCAGGATAGTTCCTTATCACAAAGTGTTTTAAATTCGGAATCAAGTAAAATATTCTATGATAACAATATATTGTTGAATTATTTATCTTATAAAGGTTTCTACAATAATTAGGAGGAAATATGAAAGTAGTTGACGCAAGAGGCAAGTTATGCCCGCAGCCTGTTATTTTGACTAAGAAGGAATCAGATGCAGGTGAGAATGAATTAACTGTAATAGTAGACAATGAAACAGCAAAATCAAATGTGCTGAAATTTGGAGCTAAACTTAACTTTAATACAAGAACAGAAGATAAAAACGATGGAATTTATGTATATCTTAACAGAGAAGTTTGTAATGAATGTGAAGTTATAATAGCTGAGGAATCTGAGAAGAACAACTCAGTCAATAAATTGCAGAAAAAAGGTTTTGTATTTGGCTCAGATAAGCTAGGCAAGGGATCAGATGATTTGGGAAAAATACTGATGAAAAGTTTCATATATACAGTGTCCGAGAAAAAACCATATCCGGATTTCATGGTATTTTTAAATTCAGGAGTTAAACTAACTGTTAAAGGATCCGATTCTTTAGATGATCTGACGAAGCTTGAAGAAGGTGGAGTTAAAATTGTTTCATGTGGAACATGTTTAAATTTCTTTGAAATTACAAATGATTTAGAGGTTGGATCAGTATCAAATATGTACGATATTGTTGATTTGATATCAGAATCAGACAATACTGTTATGATATAAAGGAGAATATTATGCCAATGCAGTTAAATGTGGGAGATGTAGTAAAACTGAAAAAGAAACACCCATGCGGAGGATATGACTGGGAAATTCTTAGGGTTGGTGCAGACTTCAGAATAAAGTGCACAACTTGTGAACGACAGGTATGGCTTCCCAGAAGTGAAGTGGAAAGAAGAATTACTAAGATTGTTAGCCAGGTTCAGACACCATCTGATCTTCCAGAGAATGATGAATAAAAAATAAGAATAGTAATAAATATTTGTTGACATATGGTTTGAAATGTAATAATATAATTAAAAAGTAAATACCTTTAATCTGGCACAGAGAGGCTGGGAAGGAAAAGTGATCTTAGAGACTTAAGTCTTCCTTGCTGTGCATGGAAGATTTTTTATTTACAACTTTAAAGTAGTCCGGAGAGGCTAATAAGGAGGAAATATGTTAAAAGGCAGAAGTTTAATTGAACCAATGGATTTATCACTGGAGGAACTTGATGAGCTGTTGAACCTGGCAGGAAAAATCATCGAGAATCCGGCAGCATATGCAGATGTATGCAAAGGAAAAATACTGGCAACATTATTTTATGAACCAAGCACAAGAACAAGACTGAGTTTTGAAGCAGCAATGCTTAGACTTGGGGGCAGTGTAATGGGATTTTCCTCAGCTGACTCAAGTTCAGCAGCAAAAGGAGAAAGTGTTGCAGATACAATAAGGACAATTGCATGCTATGCAGACATTGCAGCAATGAGACATCCTAAGGAAGGTGCTCCAATGGTTGCAGCCATGAGCACAGACATGCCTGTTATAAACGGAGGAGATGGAGGACATCAGCATCCCACTCAGACATTGACAGATTTATTGACAATCAGAACATTAAAAGGAAGACTGGATAACTTTACTATTGGATTATGCGGTGACTTGAAATTCGGAAGAACTGTTCACTCACTTATAAAGGCACTTTCAAGATATGATAATATAAAATTTGTTCTTATTTCCCCTGAGGAATTGAGGATACCTGACTATATAAGAGAAGAAATACTTATTAAAAACAAAATTGAATTTAAAGAAGTTGAAAGACTTGAAAATGTAATGGATGAACTGGATGTACTTTACATGACAAGAGTGCAAAAAGAAAGATTTTTCAATGAAGCTGACTATATTAGATTGAAAGACAGCTACATTTTAGATTCAGAAAAAATGAAAAGCGCAAAAAGTGATATGATAGTCCTGCATCCTCTTCCAAGGGTCAATGAAATTTCAACAGAAATTGACTCTGATCCGAGAGCAGCATACTTCAAACAAGCAAAGTACGGAATGTTCGTAAGAATGGCATTGATAATGGAATTGTTGGGGGTGGAGATATAATGTTAAACATAGATAGCGTAAACAAAGGTTTAGTAATTGATCACATTCAGGCAGGTAAAGCAATGCAGATTTACAAGTATTTAAACCTTGATAAGATGGATTGCAGCGTTGCAATTATTAAAAATGCTAAAAGCAAGAAGATGGGTAAAAAAGACATTATCAAAATTGAGGACAAAATAAATCTGGATCTTGATGTCCTGGGGTTCATTGATCCTAACATAACTGTTAACGTAATAGATAACGGAGAAATAATCAGAAAAATCAATCTTGAGTTGCCTTCAGCTATAGAAAATATAGTTAAATGCAAGAATCCAAGATGTATTACTTCTATTGAGCAGGAAATTACAAATAAATTCAAGCTCACTGACAAAGAAAAGAAAATATACCGTTGCGTATACTGTGATACAGCTTACGAACAGAATTAATAAATATAGCTGATGAAATATCATCAGCTATAATCATATGCTGAATTAAATGGAGGTATAAAATGATTGCAGACAGATTATTCAAACTGGTGGAAGAAAAAGGCCACGTTTGTGTGGGCCTGGATACAGACTACAGTTACTTGCCAAAGGATTTTGCTGATAAATTTGAAAGTACAGCAGTGGCAATATATAATTTCAATAAAGAAATAATAGATGCAACATATGATGTAGTTTCTTGCTACAAGGTACAGATAGCATATTATGAAGCATTAGGAATTGAAGGGATGAAAGCCTATTCTGATACTTTGAAGTATCTAAAGCAAAAAGGCATGATATCCATTGCTGACATTAAAAGAGGAGATATTTCCAAGACTGCTGAAATGTATGCAAAAGGCCATTTTACAGGAGATTTCGAGGCTGATTTTGTAACACTCAATGTTTATATGGGTATTAACGACAGCCTTGAACCTTTTTTAAAATATGTCAAAGAAAATGATAAGGGAATATTTGCCCTTGTAAGAACATCCAACAAGGGAGCAAAAGACTTCCAGTATATAAGAGATGAAGACGGTGTTCCTCTGTATGAAACAGTTGGTGAAAGAATACAGTTACTGGCTGAGGAAAATGTGGGAAGATGTGGCTTCAGTTCAATTGGGGCAGTTGTTGGAGCAACGAACAATGAAGAAGGATTAGCTCTTAGAAACAAGATGAAATCAGTCTTCCTGCTTATACCAGGATACGGAGCACAAGGGGGAAAAGCAGAAGACATAGCAACATATTTGATCAATGGAAACGGTGCTGTAGTAAATTCATCAAGAGGAATACTGCTAGCATATAAAAATGAAGAAAATGGGGAGCATGATTTTGCAATGTGTGCCCGAAGAGAAGCTATTAGGATGAGAGACGACATAAGAGCTCACATTTAGGAGGTACAATGAAGGTTGTTAAAAGCAAAATCATAAAAAATGAAAAATTATCAAAAAATATATACAGGCTTTCTTGCGAATTTGCAGGCAATATAAAACCGGGTCAATTTTTTATGCTTAAAACCCTTGATAATTCTTACCTGCTGCCGCGTCCTATAAGCGTGCACGACTCATGTAAAAATACAGTGACATTTCTTTACAGGACTGAAGGAAAGGGAACAACTAAAATCAGCACGTTGAGAGAAGATGACCAGATTCAGCTTTTCGGACCTTTGGGAAATGGATTTGACATTGACAATTTAAGCGGAAAGACGGCAGTTGTTGGAGGTGGAATAGGCATAGCTCCTCTTTTGTACCTTGTAAAAGCACTTGGTAAAAATGCAGATGTTTTTCTTGGGTTCAAAGATGAAGAAAATTCATATGTTGTTGATGAATTCAAAAAGTACGCAGACAGAACAGTTGTAGTTACAGAAGACGGAAGTATGGGTGAAAAAGGTTTTGTAACAGATTTCATCAGTTATAAAGAGTATGGAACGGTTCTCACATGCGGACCTGAAATTATGATGAATAAAATAATAAATAATTGTATGGAAAATAATGTAAAATGTTATGTATCTCTTGAAAGAAGAATGGCTTGCGGCATGGGGGTGTGCCTTGGCTGCACTGTTGAGACAAAAAACGGAAATAAAAGGGCATGCAAAGACGGTCCGGTATTTTCAAGCGATGAACTGATAAGAGGTGAATGATGGCAAACTTAAAAATCAATGCAATGGGATTGGAATTTAAAAACCCGATTTTGACTGCATCAGGAACATATGGTTTTGGAGAAGAATTTTCTGAAATTTATGACGTTTCAATTCTTGGAGGAATTTGCAGCAAAGGCCTTACACTGAACGGCAGAAGCGGGAACACAGGCATTAGGTTGTGGGAAACACCCATGGGGCTCATGAACAGCATAGGGCTTCAAAACCCGGGAGTTGACAGTTTCATCCATCAGGAGCTTCCAAGAATGAAAAGCTACAACACCATAATTGCAGCAAATCTTGGAGGACACTGCGATGAAGATTATTATGAAGGTATTTACAAGTTAAATGAAACAGATGTTGACTTGATTGAACTGAACATTTCATGTCCAAATGTAAAAAGCGGAGGAATGGCATTTGGAATAAAATCAGCTGTTGCATATGAGATTGTGTCAAAGCTTAGAAAAATATGCAATAAACCACTTATGGTGAAACTTTCTCCCAATGCGGAAAATATATCTGAAATGTCCATAGCCTGTGAATCTGCAGGAGCAGATGGAATATCATTAATCAACACCGTACAGGCTCTTGCCATAGATATAAAAAAGCGAAAGGCAGTATTTGACAACATCTATGCAGGGCTTTCCGGTCCATGTGTTAAACCCATAGCGCTTCGAATGGTCAGAGATGCAGCAAAATCTGTTAAGATTCCGGTTTGCGGGCTTGGAGGAATAATGAGCGCTGAGGATGTTGTAGAGTTTATTATGGCAGGTGCTACGCTTGTTCAAATAGGTACAGGCAATTTCATAAAACCTGACATTGCCGTAGACATAATTAACGGACTATCAGAGTTCATGGACAGGGAAGGTATTAAATCCTTTGATGAGATAAGAGGGATCATTTAATAAATTAAGAGTGAAGAGTTAAGAATTAAGAATGAAAATCATAAAAGATAAAAATGCTGAAAAAATTATGGAGGATAACAATGAGTATTAATGTGGTGGAAATATTAAAAGAATGTGAAGCACTTCTAGAAGGACATTTTCTTCTTTCTTCAGGAAAACACAGCAACAAATATTGCCAATGTGCAAAGCTTATGCAGTACCCGGACAAAACAGAAAAAGTAATATCAATAGTTGCAGAAAAAATTAAGGATCTGGACATAGACGTAGTAGTTGGGCCTGCCATGGGAGGTATTACTGCTGCATATGAACTTGGTAGACAGCTTGGAAAAAGAGCCATATTCACTGAAAGAGAAAACAATCTGATGACATTGAGGCGTGGTTTTGAAATAAAGCCCGGCGAAAGAATTTTAATTATGGAAGATGTAGTAACGACTGGAAAATCGTCTATGGAAACTGCAAGAGTTTTAGAAAATCTCGGAGGAGAGATTATAGGGCTTGGCTGTATAGTTGACAGAAAAGCAAGTGAAATATCACTTCCAATTTTCAGTGCTGTAGAACTTGAATTTGAAACCTATGATGAAGGCAGTTGTCCGCTATGCAAAGACGGTTCAGCACCTGTTAAACCAGGAAGCAGAAAATTTTAAACAAAAAAACTA
>NZ_CANG01000040.1:0-1485 GCF_000309315.1 Sedimentibacter sp. B4 | reverse complement strand
TTTAATTAAGCAACATTTTAATCACCTGCTAAATTGTTTTTAATCATTATATCATATCTGACAGATGTCATAAAGCAAATATTTGCCTTAATAATGCTTCAATTACGGAACTTAATGTGTTAATATGTAATTAACAATTATATGGAGGATCTTATGTTTAAAGCTGCAATATTTGATTTGGACGGCACATTGATGGATTCTGCAGAGGATTTAGAAGCAGCATGCAATTATGCCCTTGATAAATTTAATCTGCATCACGTAGATTCACAGAAGTACAAATTGCTTCTTGGAACAGGAAGGCGAAAAGTTGTTGAAAGCATCCTAGATGAGTATTTTAAAAATTATGATGATAGTACAATAGAAGAATTTCTTTTTCATTATAACACATATTATAATAAGCATATGCTTGACCACACGAAACCTTATGAAGGAATACTGGATATGCTTGATTATCTTAAATAAAAAAAACATATTGACGGCAATTTTATCAAACAAACCTGATGATTTTAACAAAAAAAATAGTTTCGAAAACTTTTGGAGATAAAATTCAATATGTAAGCGGCCTAAAGGACGGCTACCAGGCAAAACCAGATCCTGCTTCTCTCCTTGACATAATATGTGAACTCAAAACAGAAAAAATCAATGCGTGTACATAGGAGACACTGAAATAGACATACGAACTGCAAAAAATGCAGGAATAAAGTCCATTGGAGTTTTATGGGGCTTCAGAAATTCTTCAGTGCTGCAAGATGAAGGCGCTGATTACATTGTATCAACAGCCGATGAAATAAAAAAAATAGTTGTCCACAATTGAATGCATTTCTGTTGAAAAGAAGAGATTTTCCTTAGGGAAAATCTCTTTTTTTATTATTTATCTAATTTTTCAAGCATCTTTGCAAATTCTTCTTCCTGCTCAATTTCGTAAGAATCTCTCTTTGTATAGTGAGTATGAAGAAGTTTGTGTGATAAATGACCGTTAGGTTCCTTCAGATAATCTTCATAAAAGTTTCATAACTTCCGGATTCTTATGTGATTTTCTCTTAGGAAGAGATCTATCAAGTTCATAGAGTGCATTTGCTCTGCTTACTTTAGGATTAACATCCAACCTTGCCTTTGCAGAAACATGAGATTGCCCTCCGCCGTGAACACATCCCCCCGGACATGCCATAACTTCTATGAAGTGATAATCCTTTTCACCTGCTTTCACTGACTCAAGCACTTTTGCTGCATTTGCAGTACCGTGAGCTACAGCTACTTTAACTTCAGTGTCAACTCCACCTATAGGAAGAACCACGCTTGCTTCCTTAACGCCTTCTATACCTCTGACTGCCTGATATTCGATTGATTCAAGATCTTTGCCAGTCAATATGTCCGCAACCGTACGAAGAGCTGCTTCCATAACACCGCCGGTTGCTCCGAATATTGCGCCGGCTCCTGTGTAATCTCCAAGAATACTGTCTGTATGCTCATCAGGAAGTTTTGTAA
>NZ_CANG01000041.1:0-59043 GCF_000309315.1 Sedimentibacter sp. B4 | reverse complement strand
TTTCATTGATTTACGAAATGCAAAAAAGAAGATGCTAAAAAAGGTCTCGCAACATTGTGCATAGGCGGCGGAATGGGAACTGCCATGCTGGTTCAAAGATAATAATAGTAGAATTGCTGCAGAGGAGTTACTCCTCTGCAGATTAATTAAATATATTAAATAGAGAGGATGATATTCTTGATTAACAAAATTATTTCAGTCAAAGAAGCTGCTGAAAAAGTTCAGGACGGCATGACTATTATGGTTGGAGGATTCCTTGCAAACGGAACTCCAGAAAACTTGATAGACGCTATTGTAAAAAATAACGTTAAAAATTTAACACTAATTTGCAATGATACCGGTTTTCCTGACAAAGGTGTTGGTAAAATGGTTGTAAATAAACAGTTCAAAAAAATTATTGCATCACATGTTGGTACAAACCCTGAAACAGCAAACCAGATGAATTCAGGAGAAACTGAAGTTGTTCTTACACCTCAGGGAACTCTTGCAGAAAAAGTAAGATGCGGCGGCAACGGACTTGGAGGATTCTACACACCTACAGGAATTGGAACTGAAGCTGAAATCGGAAAAGAAAAGAAAGTCATAGATGGACAGGAATATATATTTGAACTTCCATTGAAAGCAGACGTAGCTTTGTTGAAAGCTTCTGTAGTAGATAAAAAAGGAAACATGGTTTTTGCCAAGACTACTAAAAACTTCAATCCATTGATGGCTACTGCAGCAAAAGTTGTAATAGTTGAAGCAGACAAAATAGTAGAAGTTGGAGAAATTGATCAGGACCGCGTTATGTGTTCCGGAATTTTTGTTGATTACATTGTAGGAGGCGACAAATAATGGATGCAAAAGAAATTATAGCAAGAAGAGTTGCTCAGTTGTTGAAAGACGGAGACGTTGTTAACTTAGGTATTGGACTTCCTACAATGGTAGCAAATTATATACCTGAAGATATAGATATTACATTCCAGTCAGAAAATGGATTTTTAGGCCTTGGACCTGCTCCTCAAAAAGGAGAAGAAGACTGGGAACTTGTTAATGCCGGCGGAATGCCTTCTACAATTCTTCCAGGAGGAATGTTCTTTGACAGTGCTACATCATTTGGAATAATCCGCGGCGGACACGTTGATGCTACAGTACTGGGAGCAATGGAAGTAGATGAAAAGGGAAGCCTTGCAAACTGGAAAATACCAGGCAAGATGGTTCCTGGAATGGGCGGAGCAATGGACCTTGTAGTTGGTGCAAACACAGTTATAATTGCAATGGTTCACACACAAAAAGGTCAGCCAAAAATATTGAAACAATGCACTCTTCCTTTGACAGCTAAAGAACAAGTTAACTATATCGTAACAGAAATGGCTCTATTAAAAGTTACAAAAGACGGACTTCTTCTTGAAGAATTAGGACCTGATGCTACAGTTGAAGATGTTATTGCAGCAACAGAAGCAAAAGTTATAGTATCTCCAGACGTTAAAAGATACAACTTTGCATAATTTAATATAACAAAAAAACTGCCTTCGGGCAGTTTTTTAGTGTTCGCATTCGAACTTATATCCTATTTTTCTTACGGTTACTATTTTTTTGCCGCACTCACCTATTTTGGATCGCAAACATTTTATATGTGTGTCAACAGTCCTGTCGTCTCCGAAATAGTCCCAGTCCCAGACTGTTGATAGTATCTGTGACCTGCTTAAAACTATGTTTTTGTTCTGAAGCAGATAGTATAGCAAATCAAACTCCTTTGGCGTGAGCACAGCCCTTTCTCCATCAATTAGTACAATTCTTTCTCTGTATTTAACGATTATTCCTCCAGCTTCAATGTCCTGCATGCTGTTTTGTGATGTTCTTTTCAAAAGATTTTTTACTCTTGCCATTAGAATTCTCGGGCTGAAAGGTTTTGAAATGTATTCATCTGCACCGGAATTAAAGCCTGTTATTTCATCGGTCTCGGTGTCTCTTGCAGTTAGCATCAATATGGGAATATCAGAATTGTTTCTAATGTGAGATGCAACCTCATATCCGTCCTTTTTTGGCATCATTACATCAAGAATGACAAGTGAAAAATCCATTTCAGTGTCAAACTTTGCAATAGCTTCCGCTCCGTCAGCAGCCTCTGCAACATGAAATCCTTCTTTAATAAGATAACTTGCAACAAGTTTTCTTATGTTATCCTCGTCCTCGGCCAGCAATATTTTAATATCCATATTAATCCTCCATTTCAAAATTCATTTCAACATTTTCAAGCTCAAACCAGAACTCAACACCGTCATCTACATTTCCTACTCCGTATTTTTCACCGTGCATATCCATAACTGCTTTAACTATTGCAAGACCTAATCCATAGCTTCCCATGTTTTTCCTGGATTTGTCTGCTCTGTAGAAACTTAAGAAAATATTTTCTATGTCTTCATCTTCAATGTACTTGCCTGTATTAAATACTTTTATCCTGCACTTGTTTTCATGAACCAATGTTGAAACCTTCACTGTTCCTCCATCATTGCAGTACTTGATGGCATTTTCGTAAAGGTTTTGAAAAACCTGTTCTATTCTGAAATAATCTGCAAAAACAATGCTGTCATCACATATGTCTTGTTCAACATTCAGATTTTTTTCATCTGCAATTATTGAATTCTTCTTTACAGCATCTTTAATTATTTCATTTATGCTGAAGTTGGATTTTTCAAGTTTGATTATCCCTCCTTCAAGCTGGGAGAGCTTAAGAAGTTCCTGGACAAACTCGGACATCTTTCTTCCTTCGTTTATAATTATGTTCAAATAATCTAATTTAGTTTGTTCATCTATATCATCCATGTCAAGCAATGCTTCTGAGTAACTCATAATAAGCGTAAGGGGAGTCTTGAAGTCATGAGACACATTGGCTATGAGCTGCTTTGTCATCTTGTCTGCCTTTTCTTGTTTTATGAGGTCATCCTTTAGCTTTGTCACATATTCCTGCAGTCTATCTGCCATGTTGTTAATGCTCGATGACAAAAGTCCTATTTCATCATTTGACAGCACATCGCACCTTTGAGAAAAATTCAAATTTGCAATTTTATCTGCAGTCTGCTGTATTTGCCTTATAGGCTTTGTAGTTTTATCTGCAATTACATATATGATTGCAGCGCCTGCAAGAAGCGTGAATATTGAAAAATAAGTTGTATATTTTATTGCTGAGTCAGAAATGTCCTTTATGAATTGCTTGGGTGTCTGCATCAGAATATATTTGTTGTCTTCCATTTTTGCCAAAATTGAAATATTTTCAGGTCTTTTATCATTTTCCTCCTCGCTGTTTTCAATGAAGTATTTATTGTTATCAAGGCTTTGAAAGGCACCATCACTGTAAAGTTTTTCAATCAAGCGTACAATTTCATTGTCAAAGGGGTTTGTGGAAAAATATTTCTGCCTTGAAAAATATTCGATTTCGCCGGTTCCGTCTTCAGTATCTAAAGTGAACAAACATATGGTCATGTTCTGCATTTCGTAACTGATTATTTCATCGATTATCTTTTCTTTATCTCCCGACTTATATAATGAAGTTATGCTGTCAATCCCGCTTTTCAAATTTTTAATCTTATCGTTTGTATAAAGTTTGCCGAACATTGTGTTGCCGAGTATGGCTGACAAAATCACGTTGAATACCAGCACGCACAGTATTACCAGAAACAGTTTGTTTTTTAAACTGAATTTTACTTTCATTATTTTCTCCAGTATATTCGTATTTTTATATTAACAATAATATAGCACAAATGTGATAGACAAGTGAAGTTTTTTGCAATTTCATCAAATATTTTACTGTTGTAATTGAGCAATAAAAAAACAGGATTAACCTGTTTTTTAGGGGAGAAATTCTATGAAAATTGGTTTTTTTTATAAATCTGCCGGTTTAGTCTTAAGTGTCATATTTACTTTTTGTTCATTGCCGTTTCTTATAAATGTTACTTCCACATTGTCGTCATTTTTATACTCATACAAGTTTCTTTTCAAATCAGACATGCTTTCAATTTTGTCACCGTCAATAGCTGTAATAACATCCCCAGGTTCCAGTCCTGAAACTGTAGCAGGTGAATTAGCCATTGTCTCTATGATTACAACTCCATAATCTGCTGCAACATCAACACCCAGAGCTTTTTCATATGTTTCTACATCCACGCCTGTGATGCCCACATATACTGTTGAAAATGACCCGTCATTTATTATTTGTTCAATAATAGGTTTAGCGATGTTTATTGGAATTGAAAATCCCAATCCTTCAGCTGTGCTCATTTTGGCTGTGTTTATACCTATTACTTGCCCTTTTGCATTAAACAATGGGCCGCCGCTGTTTCCTGAATTTATTGAAGCATCAGTCTGAATCAATGGCTCAATAACTGTTCCGTCTTCAAATGCTATTGATCTGTTAAGTCCGCTTATTATACCCTGTGTAACTGTTCTTTCAAGGTCCAGTGTCATAGGATTTCCTATTGCAACTGCAGGTTCGCCAACCAAAAGGGTGTCTGAATCTCCCAGTTCAACTGTAGGAAGTCCTGTTTTGTTAATTTTTACAATTGCCAGATCAAGAGTAGTGTCATACCACAATACTTCTCCCACTTCAGTTGAACCATCAATCAATGAAACTGTTATGTTTTCATACTTACCGTCACCAATTACATGGGCATTTGTAACAATGTATCCATTTGGATCAACTATGAATCCGGAACCCATGCTTTGTGATTTTTGAGTTTGTGGTCCAAAAAATGTGTTGTATTGCTGCACAACATCTGTTGTTATGCCAACTACTGTTTTTTGAGTTTTTTCTGCAACTGCTGCTGCAAAATATGTGTCATCAGACAAATTTATGTTTATATCCTGAGCTGTAATTCCTGTTTTTTCGCCGTTCTTGCTGCGTGCTATGTTTAGTTGACTTGTTGCAATATATCCGCCTGAAAGGCCTCCTACAAGAGCAGCGACCAATGCAACAGCCACATATCCGAAAAATGATTTTCTTTTACTTTTTTTCTTAGACTTTGGTTCATCGTATGACGGCATTACAAAATTAATGTCATTATATTGTTTTTCATTATTGTTCAATTCTCTGTTTTCATTGTTTTCATTCAATTCACTTTCATTGAATGTGTTTCTTTCATTATCGTCCATAATATTTCCTCCTATATTACTTAAATATTTTATATTGCTATGTTACCCGTGGAATGTGATAGAACTGTGAATATTATGTAAATTTTTTATGAAGATATTTTATTCTTCCACTTTCTTCATATATTATCATCATTTTCTTTACTGAAACTTAAATTATATTAATTTCAAAAAACAAAAATAGCACGTGAGTGCTATTTAAATTACACATTTAATCATACTGTTTTTCCGAATTATTTATGTCTTTTGGTCAATTCAACCTTTAAGTCGTCCATGGTTACCCCTTCGCTTACCATGAGCACCATAGAGTGATAAATCAAGTCGCACATTTCATAAACAAGCTCATCCTTGCTTTTATTTTTGGCTCCTATTATAACTTCGCTTGTTTCTTCTCCTACCTTCTTAAGTATTTTGTCAAGACCCTTGTCAAATAGGTAATTTGTGTAGGAACCTTCCTTTGGATTATTTCTTCTGTCAATTATCTGGTTGTAAAGACGGTTTAAAATTGCCTGGTCTGTTACATTGTCCTCATAAACCTTGTTGAAAAAGCATGAGTAAGCACCTGTATGACATGCATTTCCAATTTGTTCAACTTTCATAAGAATTGCATCTGCATCGCAGTCATAATACAGGCCTTTTAAATTCTGCCAATGACCTGAAGTTTCTCCTTTTCTCCAGAGGCTTTGCCTGCTTCTTGAATAATAGCATGCTCTTTTTTCATTTAAAGTTATTTCAAGAGCTTCCTTGTTCATGTATGCAACCATCAGCACTTCGTTTGTAATGTAATCCTGTGCAACAGCAACAACAAGGCCCTTATCATCAAATTTAACTTCATTTAATAAATTTTCCATTTCATATCCTTCTTTCAATAATTAATTTCATTCTATTGACTTTTTTAATGATTGAAATTTATATTTTTTTGACTCAGCGCTATTTTGTGGAATTGTACGAAAGAAGAAAAACAGTTTTGGCATACTTAGCGCAGCGGTTGTGTGCCTTTGTTTTTCGGATTGACGTTACAATTCCCAAAATGTCAGCAGGAAGAAAAATATTAATTTCATTTCATTAACTTTCTTCAAAATTATTGAAATTTATATTTTTTTGACTCAGCGCTATTTTGTGGAATTGTACGAAAGAAGAAAAACAGTTTTGGCATACTTAGCGCAGCGGATGTATGCCTTTGTTTTTCGGATTGATGTTACAATTCCCAAAATGTCAGCAGGAAGAAAAATATAAATTTCAACTATACTCTTACTTCAACACCATTTTCCTTCAAGTATTTCTTCAAATCACTTATTTTTATTTCTCCGAAATGAAACACCGAAGCAGCTAGAATTCCATCAGCATCTGCATACTTTACAGCTTGTAGAAAATGTTCCATCTTTCCGGCTCCTCCTGAAGCAATCACAGGAACATTGACTGCATCAGTGATTTTTTTCAAAAGCTCAAGGTCATAACCGTTTTTCATACCATCTTCATCGATGCTGTTTACAACAATTTCTCCTGCTCCAAGCTCTACGCCCTTCACAGCCCACTGAACTGCGTCAAGAGTTGTTTTTTCTCTTCCACCCTTCACATACACGCTCCATGAACCTTCTTCGTTTTTCTTGGCATCTATGGACAACACAACGCACTGATTTCCAAAACGCTCTGCTGCTTCCTTTATGAGATTTGGATTTCTTACAGCAGACGAATTTACTGATACTTTGTCTGCACCGCTTCTCAGGATGAACTTAAAATCATCAATAGTCGATACTCCTCCCCCCACAGAAAAAGGAATATTTATTTCATGAGCAACCTTTTTTACAAATTCAAGGGATGTCTTTCTTTCTTCATTTGAAGCTGTTATATCATAAAAAACAAGTTCGTCGGCTCCGGAATCGCTGTAATACTTTCCTAGTCTAGCCGGATCATCAACATCCTGTATGTCTTTAAAATTTTTACCCTTTACCACCCTTCCGTTTCTAACATCCAGGCAGGGTATTATTCTACGTGCAAGCATATTTACCTCCTTCTTTTGCTTAAGAATTAATTTATGTTGACGACTAATTAACTTTGGATCTCGTCATTCTGAGGGCACAGCCCGAAGAATCTCATACCTTCTATAAAGATGAGATCCTTCACTAACGTTCAGGATGACATAATCGGGATTTCAATAGTCTGAATTAGTTCTCATTCTTAACTCTTAACTCTTAATTCTTAATTGCTTTTAACGCTTCCTTGAAATCCAGCTTGTTGTCGTAAAGAGCCTTTCCTATTATTGCTCCATACGTGTTCATACTGTTCAGTCTTTTTATGTCATCAATTGATGTGACTCCTCCCGAAGCAATAATATTAAGTTTTGTCTTTCTGGACAGTTCTTCATAAATTTCGAAATTAGGCCCTGACAGCATTCCGTCTTTTGAAATGTCAGTGTAAACCAAAGTACTGATGCCTATACTTTCAAGAAATTTGCATATTTCTATGGAGTCCACATTTCCTACGTCCTGCCATCCTCTTGTGGCAACCTTGCCCTTGAATGCATCAATTGAAACTGCCAGATGCTCCTTGTAAATAGACGCAAGTTCAGTTAACAATTCCTGATTTTCTATTGCCATGGTTCCCACTATTGCTCTTTCAACACCTATATCAATGAGGTTTTTGATTCTTTCGCCGTTTCTTATTCCTCCGCCTGTCTGCATGGGTATTTTAATTGACTTTGCTATTTTTTCTATGGATTTTCTGTTATTGAATCCTTCATCCTTGGCTCCGTCAAGGTCTACAACGTGAAGATATTCTGCTCCTAAGCTCTCCCATTTTTTAGCCATTTCAACCGGATCATCAGAATACACATTCATCAGTTCAAATTTACCCTGGGTGAGCCTCACACACTTGTTGTCTTTTATGTCTATTGCCGGAAATAATATCATATTTTATTGACAGTAGTCACTGTCCTCTCCTTTTATTTTTCTATGATTTCTTTATATGCTCTAAGTATATTTTGTCCTGTTTCACCGCTTTTTTCAGGATGGAACTGAATTCCGTAAACATTGTTTTTCCTCACAATGGCAGGAACCCTTTTTTCATAGTCTGAATAGGCCACAAGCTCTTGATTGTCTGAAACAGCATAATAGGAATGAACAAAGTACACATACTCATCTTCCTTGATGTATTTTAAAATAGGATCCTGTTTGTTGAATTTCAAATTGTTCCATCCCATGTGTGGAACTTTAAGATTGACATCCAGGTATTCGATGTCACCCTTAATAAGGCCCAGGCCATCATATTCACCGTATTCATAACCCTTTTCATATAAAAGCTGCATTCCCAGGCATATTCCTAAGAGATATTTTCCTTTTGCAACCTCTTCTTTTATTACAGCGCTTAAACCTGATTCATCAAGAAGCTTTATAGCATCCCTGAATGCTCCTACTCCAGGAAGAATGAGGGATTTTGCATTTCTTAAGTCTTCTGTTTTGCTGCTTATTTTTACGTCTACTCCAAGTTTTTCAAATGCTCTTTCTACAGAGGCAAGATTTCCCATTCCGTAATCAATTATTACATGCATTACAAGGCCCCCTTTGTGGACATACAATTTTCTGAAGTGATGCGGCTTGCAGTCTTGAGAGCCCTTCCAAAGCCCTTAAACACAGCTTCAATTTTATGGTGGTCATTTTCTCCGTAAAGAACTTCAATGTGAAGAGTAGAAAAAGAATTGTTCACAAAACCTTTGAAAAATTCCTTGAAATCTTCCACAGCCATATTCCCAAGCATTTCCCTTCCAAGTCCTACATTGTATACAAGGGTGGGTCTGCCGCTTAAATCAACAGCAACTCTTGCCAGTGATTCATCCATGGGAAGGAACATGAAACCGTAGCGTTCAATTCCTTTTTTATCACCCAGGGCAATTTTAAAGGCTTCTCCCAAGGCAATTCCTATGTCTTCAGCTGTGTGATGGGAATCAACATCCAGGTCTCCTGTACATTTTACCTTAAGATCAAATCCGCCATGAAAACCAAGCAGCGTGAGCATGTGGTTTAAAAATCCTATTCCTGTATCAATGTCAGTCTTTCCGCTTCCATCAACATCAAGCTCGACATTTATTTCAGTTTCATACGTCTTTCTTTTTACAGTGCTTTTTCTCATTGTCTTCCTCCCATTATACTTTTTATTTCTTCTACAAGTATTTCATTTTCTTCCTTTGTTCCTATTGTAATGCGGTTGAAAACTTCTCCCCCGCAGTTGAATTTTCTGATAAGAACTCCACAGTCCATGAGTTTTTCAAATAAGTTTTCCACAGGAGCTTTCACAAATATGAAATTTGCACCGCTTTCATACACGGTAAAATTAAGCTCCCTGAGAGAAGAACTCAGTTCCTGCCTCATTTTTTTGACTCCTTCAATGTAAAATTTAACTCTTTCAATGTTGTCAAGTGCCTGTTCAGCAGCATACTGTGACAAAATGTTGATGTTGTATGGAACCTTTACCTTCCAAACATATTTTATAATTTCTTCCTTTGCAATCATTGCACCAACCCTAAGGCCTGCCAGGCCGAATGCCTTGGAAAGAGTGCGCATTACTATTAAATTTTCATAATTGTCAACCAGATCTACAACTGAGTTTTCTGAAAAATCCACATATGCTTCATCTAAAATTATCAAAGAAGCTTTAACATTTTCAAGAAGCTTTATAACTTCGGTCCTTGTGTACATGAATCCTGTGGGATTGTTTGGGTTGCATAGTATTACTATTTTAGGTTTGTTTTCTGTTGCCTCCTTAATCAGTCTGTCAATATTCTGTGTAAAATCCTTTTCTGGAGGGATTCCAATGTACTCAGCCCCGCAAAGATCACAATAAGTCTGGTACATGCTGAATGAAGGAACAAAGCTCATAACTTTTTCACCCTTGTCACAAAAGGCATTAATAACCATGTTTATCATTTCGCTTGATCCGTTGCCCACCATTATGTTTTCTGCTCTGCAGCCGTAATACACGGCCATCTTTTCCCTTAATACCCTGGAGTCGCTGTCAGGATAAAGATTTGGCTGAAAATTTTCTATTTTGAATCCATCTTGCAGGAGGTAGTTGCTTCCTTCATTTGCATCAAGCTTCACTCTGTAAGGAATGTCATTTACAAAATATGCCTGAAGTTTTTCTACGCTTGGTTTTAATTTGATCATATTTTCTCCTTCATAATCCTGTTATTTTAATACATAAACTACGCATATGTTCATAATTTTTTCTTTTAAAGCTTTCTGATTTTTACAGCATTTGCATGTCCCGTAAGTCCTTCATTTTCTGCAAAGCGCACTATGTCATCTTTGTTTTCTTTCAATGCTTCCCTGCTGTAATAAATGAGAGATGTCTTTTTTATAAAATCATCTACTGAAAGAGCAGATGAAAACTTGGCAGTAGAGCTTGTGGGAAGAGTGTGGTTCGGACCTGCAAAATAATCTCCCACAGGTTCAGGAGTGTATTCTCCCAAAAATATTGCTCCTGCATTTTTAATGCTCTTGTACAGTTCAAAGCAGTTTGAAGTGAGAAGTTCAAGGTGCTCAGGGGCTATTTCATTTGCCAGATCAATGCACTGCTTCATGCTGTCGGCAATGAGTATTGCTCCATGATTGTTTATGGATTTCTCAATTATTTCGCTTCTATCCAGTTCCTTTATCTGCCTGTCAAGTTCCTTTGAAACTTTTTCTGCAAGAGAAAGAGAATATGTTATCAATACAGAAGCTGCCATTTCGTCATGCTCGGCCTGTGAAATCATGTCTGCTGCAATGTAAGCAGGATTTGCCTTGTCATCAGCAACAATAAGAATTTCACTGGGACCTGCTATCATGTCTATTCCAACGAAGCCGGACACCCTTCTTTTTGCTGCTGCTACAAATATGTTGCCTGGCCCTGTTATTTTATAAACTCTTGGTATTGACTGTGTTCCATAGGCAAGAGCCGCAATTCCCTGAGCTCCGCCAACCTTGAATATTCTGTCAACTCCTGAAAGAGAAGCTGCAACCAATATTGAATCTTTTATCTTTCCGTCTTTTTGAGGAGGCGTAATCATTATTATTTCCTCCACACCGGCTATTATTGCAGGAATTGCATTCATAAGCACTGTCGAAGGATATGCTGCTTTTCCTCCGGGCACATATATGCCTGCTTTTTCTATGGGATTTATGAGCTGCCCTAAAAGAATATCTTTTCCTTCAGGCTTGAACTGGTAGCCTTTCCTCTTCTGGTTCATGTGGTATGTATATATATTTTCCTTGGCTTTTTTTATTGTTTCAAGAAGCTCAGGGTCAATTGTTGAAAAAGCTTCTTCGATTTCTTCAGGGGATACTTCAAGATTTTCAATATTTACTTTATCAAATTCCAACGTGTATTTTTTAAGAGCATCATCTTTGTTTATTCTTACATTTTCGAGTATTTCGTCTACTTTTTCATACACGTTGTTGTAGTCCTGGGCATTTCTTTTCTGAAGATCTTCTATAAAATCGGATATGTTTTCTTCTTTAATTATTTTCACCATATTTTTCATCCTCTTTTCTAATGAGTTCGATTATTTCCTTTATTTCTTTTCTCTTTAACTTGTAGCTTATTTTATTTGATATGACCATTGCTGTAATGGGGTACATGTCTTCAAAGACTTCAAGACCGTTGGCTTTAAGCGTATTTCCTGTTTCCACTATGTCCACTATTACATCTGAAAGCCCAAGTATGGGAGCAAGCTCTATAGAACCGTTAAGTTTTATTATTTTTATTTTTTGTCCCTTGCTGTTGAAATATTTTTTTGCGGTTTCAGGAAACTTTGTTGCAACTTTTATTATGGTGTCGTCTTTGAAAATTTTCTTTCCTTTTATTCCGGCTACTGATATCTTGCATTTTCCTATATTCATTTTGTAAAGCTCGTAAATGTCAGCGCTGTTTTCCATTATCATGTCTTTTCCTGAAATTCCAATGTCTGCAACTCCGTTTTCAACATATGTTATAATATCTGAATTCTTAAGAAGCATAAAGCGCAAGTTTCTTTGTTCATCATCGAAAACAAGTTTTCTTGATTTTTCATCGATGGATTCTCCTATTCCTGCAGCCTTTAACATGTCTATGGCCTGGCTTCCCAGCCTTCCCTTTGGTATTGCTATTGTTAAACTCATTACTGCTCCTCCTTGTAAAGAACTTTTATAAGTTCATCCAGTTCGACAGTAAAACCCATGGCAGGAATTTTGTATCCGTACTGCTCTGTGAATGAATCATATCTTCCGCCCTTGATGATAGCCTTGTTTGAACCTTCTATGTATCCCCTGAATATTGTTCCGTCGTAGTAGGAAAGTTCAGAAACCATGGAAAGGTCGTATGTTATTTTGTCTGTGATGTTTTTCATGTAATTGTCAATTTTCTTAAGTTCATCAAGCCCCTGCTTCATAAGGTCGTTCATGTAAAGCCCTTTCAGTTCTTCTGATATTTCATCAAATGTTCCTTCAAGGTCAAATATGTTCAAAAGCGTGCTCATGGGTTCCCTGTAAGGAAGCTTTGATAAATAATCTTTCAGCTCTTGTCTGTTTTTAAGATACAAAATATCCAGTATATTTTCATAATCTTCTTTTTTAAAGGAACAGGACTGCATTATTCCTTTTAAAAATTTGCTGTTTCCTATTTCAAACAAGTAATTGCTGCTGTATTTGGCAATTATTCTTGCAGATGTATTGAGTATATTTTCATCGGTGAAGTGATTTCTTTCTCCGATTATTTCAACTCCCATTTCTCTGTTTTCCTTAATTCCTACTCCGTTGTGCTTGTATGTCTTGCCGTAGTAGAAAATTTTAAGCAGTGAACTCATTTCCCACCTTGGCATAAATTTATTTACTATTCCTGTTGTAATGTCAGGAGTAAGAATTAAAATTTCACTGTTGTTGTCAAGAAGCTTCACGGTTGATTTTTTGTCTATTCTTGAATTAACTCCTATAAAATCATCATATCCTTCAAATATGGAGGGTTCTATATTCATATACCCTTCATCGAATAAAAAGTTCTCAATATCTTTTCTAAGCACATACATTTTTTGAAAAAATTTCATTTCATCTTCAATATTTAAAAAATTCATAAATCCTCCTTGAGATTGGGGTTAACCTATTTTATATTGCTGTTTGCTTTGACCTACCACGACTTACTTACTTTGGTTATCGCAGGGCATATCGCAGTTTCGTTCACCAATTTATCAGCTCCTTACGGTCGCATAAATTGGGAACTCATTGCGTTTGACCTACCAACCATTCTTGCTTCGCTATCGCTCGCAACAATGGGGTTAGGGCATAAAAAAGCCGCTTGACTTATATCAAGCGGCTTACGTCTCATTTATCTACCACAGATACAAGTCTAAATTCTAAACGACGAATAGAGCTTGTAACTGTGAATTTTCAAATTCACTTACAAACTCTGTATCTATGATGATGCAATTGTACGAATGTTGTGCATAATAATTTATTTTTCATATCACACCTCTAATAATTATTCCGATTATACTCCCATAAATATTAAATGTCAATAATACTTTTACATTTTTCTTAATAAAATATAAAATATGAAAAACATCCCTGAATATAAGTTGAAGATTTATAACAATAAAATGCAATGCATTTGCATAAACGTTGTATTTTTATATATTTAACTTATTCAAATTATCCATTATTTCTTTTCAAATTCCTTTTTTATTTCCTCAAGATTTTTATGATGTTTAAGTATGTCAAAAAGCTAAAAGCTAAAGCTTTGTTCCAATTAGTGTTCTTTCCATTGAAAAAAGATATTGATTCTTTTCAAAATTCAACCGTTTGACAACTAGACGTCCCTTCCGTCATTTTAAGATACGGATGGATGGTACCACTTGACTCAAATTGGCTATATCTGTAGAACCTGATTGTATTGTTTCTGCTATTGGAATTACTCTCATCTCTATCCTTAATGTGCTTCTTTGCGAAATGCTGTTAACAACAGTTCCTCCGTCAATTATTATACCATGAATTCTTACATCATCTATTAATTGTTGTCTTAAAGCACCAATATTTGTTTTCATGAGAACAGTAGCATCTAAAGATTTATACCTAAATAGTTTTGTTATGAAGCATGTGCTTCCTTTCCATGAAAAGTAAAATCAACTCCTCCTATAGCAAGAACCTCATGATTAAGGTATATCGTACTATCAGGATGTATCATCATTGCAACATCAATATTATTAAAAATTCCCTTACTAATTAGCTATGGTTTCCATTCTCCCAGTTCTTCTGCTTGTGTTCCTACTAATATTATTTTCCCTTTATATTTGTCCAAAGCCAAAAATGAAATTCTAGGACCATTCCCATTCTTTTTTTACTAACAAATGCAGTTGGCATTTCTTATTTTACTTCAAAGCCATCTTCTTTTATCATTTCAACTATCTTCTTAGAACTATTGAATTCATGCAAACCAACTTCAGGATTATTGTATATATTTCTCTATTTATAAAATTTTTTATTTACATCAATTGCTTCTTCTTCTATCCTACTCATATATCCCAAAAACATATTCTTGTAATATGGTTAGAATAAACTCAATATATTACCTGTATTCTGAGTAAATAAGAAGCTGAACAATAGAGTTAAATCTTATCGTACAGCCTCTTTTATCTATATTATTAAATATTATATAAAGCTATATCCTGTTTTAAATGATTTAGTATTTAGTTCTTCATATTTTTCTTTTTCTTTTTTCTTAAACATGTCATTCATTCCGTTTAGTCCTTCTTCTTCTGTAAAATCGCCTGAGATTTTTACTATAATGCCTGCCATTATAATATTAGCTCCTTGTGGATGATTTAATTCCTTTGCCATTGAAAGACATGGAACTTCAATAAAATTGACATCATCTCGTGTTTTTTCCTTTACAACCATATCGCTGTTTACTATTACTGTTCCTCCTGGTTTAACAAGGGGAAGAAATTTATTGTATGAAGGTGTATTCATTGCCAACAATATATCTGGTTCTTCTTGTGATGGATTATAAATATACTCTTTACCAAACTTTACTGTACAGTTTGCAGTACCACCTCTCATAGCTGATCCATACTGCGGAATCCATGTAGCATGAAATTTTTTGAAAACTGCAATTTGTGATATTAACAACCCGGATGTCAGAACACCTTGGCCGCCTGCACCTGAAAATATTATTTCTTTCATGTTATTTTACCTCCCTAGCTTTTAACTCACCTAATGGATAATAAGGTATTAATTCATCTGTTAACCTCTTCTTAGCATCTACAGGCGACATTCCCCAGTTAGTAGGACATGTTGAAAGAATTTCAACTACTGAGTAACCTTCTTTATTCATTTGAGCCTCTAAGGCATTTTTAATATATGTCCTTGTCTTATTTATTTGAGGAACCGTATTTATAGCTCCTCTTGCCACATAAGCAGCATTAAATTGAGATGCTACTATTTCAGGGAACTTCATAGGGTATCCTGTTATATCACAATTTCTTCCGTGAGGTGATGTAGTAGTTACCTGTCCAGGCATCGTTGTGTGGCTCATTTGTCCGCCTGTCATACCATAGTTTGTATTATTTATAATAAATACTGTTATATTTTCATTTCTGTATGCAGCTGCAGTAGTTTCTGCAAGACCAATACTGTATGCGTCTCCGTCTCCTTGATATGCAATAACTAAATTGTCAGGATTTACTCTCTTTACACCTGTACATACTGCACCCGCTCTGCCGTGTGAGCAGTGACGTCTGTCAGTTTCAAGTATACCACCTAACAAACTTGAGCATCCTACACCAATTCCGTATATAAGATTTTTATCTTGTTCTAATTCTTCAAGGCATTCTGCAATAAGTCTTATTGCTACTCCGTGACCACAACCTGGGCAAAACCCGTTTGCTGCTCTATCAATTGATTCTGGAAATTTTCTTGCTTTAGCCATTTTAATATACCTCCTTTAATTCGCCTGCAACAACTTTATGGTAATCTTCTTTAATTGACTTCATTGAAGGAATTCCATAAACATGTGGATTACAATAAACGGATATATCTGATTTCATAACTCTTTTAACAGTTAAAGCAACATCATCCACCATTTGACCTGTAGCATTAGCTTCTATAGATATAAATCCATTAACATTTGGATTAACTTCTTTGAATGCTTTATCAGGGAAAGGCCATGCAGTTATAGGTCTTATAAATCCTACTTTGTGTCCTTCATTTCTTAATTGTTCTACAGCTCCCATTGTTGATCTTCCTGGTAAACCGTATGATACAAACACATAATCTGCATCTTCAATGTATCCTGATTCCCACCTTTGTTCATTTTCTTTTACCTTGTTATATTTTTCATTTAACAAAACGGATTCTTTCATACTGTCTCTATCAAATATACCAATAAGCTTATTAGTATACTTACCATCAAATCCCCAGCTGTATCTTTTTGGTTCTTTCATCTCAGGTAATTCACATGGTTCCATCATTTGCCCAAGTGCTCCTTCTGACATTAAGACAGATACCATTCTATATTTTTCAGCTAAATCAAATGCTAATCCTACTAATTCAACCGCTTCTTGTATACTGCTTGGGCAAAGAACGATACATCTATAATCTCCATTTCCTCCGCCTCTTGTTTCTCTTAAATAGTCACATTGTGCTGTTAATAGTGTTCCAATTCCATTGCCATATCTAACCATATTTATAACAACTGCAGGCAATTCTTCATCAGACAATGTTGTCATACCTTCTTGCTTTAAGCTTATTCCAGGTCCTGAAGAAGCTGTAAATGCTCTTACTCCACATGAAGCGGCACCGATTACCATATTAATACCTGCTATTTCTGACTCTGCTTGAACAAATGATCCTCCAACTTCATCTAATCTATATGAAAGGTATTCCATTATTTCAGTTGAAGGAGTAATAGGATATCCTGCATAAAATCTTGCACCTGCTCTTATAGCAGCTTCAGCAATAGCCTCATTTCCTTTTATCATATCACCCATTTTTATCTTCCTCCATTAATTTATTTATCGCCTAATACTTCATAAACACCGTCAGGACAAACTACGTAACACGCTGCGCATCCGATGCAATTATCATAATTTATAATTGTATAGTTGCAGCCAGATGCATTTATATCATCTGAAAATGAAATTGATTTTGTAGGACACGCTGCGACACATAATCCGCACTGTTTACATCTGTTTGGTCTTGTTAATACTTTTTCCATTCTAACCTCCCATTTTCGAAACAATGTTCCGAAAATTATTTAATTTTCATTAAACTCTTTTTTTATTTCTATTAATCTATTGGAGTTTTTAAGTATTTCTAATCCTGTTAAAGCCAAAAGTTTTGCTCCAATAATTGTTTTTTCCTTTGCAAATTCTGATGCAGTTTCATCTAAGAATTCCTGTGTATGCAGTCCTGCATCTCCTTCAATCATCTTTAACCAAGGATGGATAGACGGCACCACCTGACTTACATTTCCCATATCTGTTGAACCTGTTTCATTGCATGGGTCTAATTTTATGTTAAATGCATCTAAATGTTGTTTATATATATCTAACATACTTTGATTAGCCTTAAGGCTGTCGCAATTTGGCTCAAAATGATTCCATTCAAGTCTGCAACCTGTTGCTAATGCTGCTGCTTCAGCACATTTTTTTACCTTTTCAATTAATTCAAGGAAATATTTTTGGTCTTTAGCTCTCATTTCCAATCTGACTTTACTTTTGTCAGGAATACTGTTAGCTGCACTTCCTGCTTCAATTATTATGCCGTGTACTCTTGCATCATCTCTCAATTGCTGTCGTAATGCATTAATATTGTTGAAAAATAAAATTACCGCATCTAATGCATTAACACCCATATAAGGATTAGCAGCCGCATGTGCAGCCTTTCCGTAAAAGTGAAAGTCAATGCCACCTATTGCCAGTACCGGAACATCTAAATAAGTTTTGCTGTTTGGATGTATCATCATTGCAACATCCACATCGTCAAATTCCCCCTGTTTAATTAAAAACGGTTTGCCTTCTCCTAACTCTTCAGCAGGAGTTCCCATAAGTATTACTTCGCCTGGGTACTCCTCTAATGCCTTAGATAAGGCAACAGCAGCGCCAAAACTCATAGCAGCTATAAGATTATGACCACAAGCATTTCCTATTCCAGGTAATGCATCGTACTCTGCCATCAATGCTATTACCGGCCCTTCACCGCTCTTTTTTCTGGCTACAAAAGCAGTAGGCATTTCTTTAAAGTCAAATTTAACTTCAAAGCCTTCCTTTTTTAACATTTCAACAAGCTTTTCTGAAGCTAAAAATTCCTTCAATCCTATTTCTGGATTGTTTCTTATATACAGAGATAAATCTAAGATTTTATCTCTGTATGCTTCAACTATATGTTCAATATTTATGCTCAAATTGATTCCCCCAATACTTAAAGACTTTCCTTAATAATTTCAGCTAATATTTTCATACCTGAAATTATTTTGTCATCCTCCATTGTTGAGAAGTTCAAACGCAATGAACTTTCACAATCATTTTGTGGGTAAAAAGATCCTCCAGGGACAAATGCAACTTTCCTTTCTACTGCCTTTTTCAATAGTTCTCTAGTATTCATATGTGGAGGAAGTTCAACCCATACAAACATCCCGCCCTCTGGGTAGTAGTATTTTGCCTCCTTTGGAAATTCTTCGTTAATAACACCAATCATTAAGTCTCTTCTTGCTTTATAAACCTTATTTATTTTTGCAAGATGCTCATCAAGATCATAGTTTTCTAAAAACTCTTCAACTTGCATTTGAGCAAGCTCTGCTGACTGCAAGTCGCATCCGTATTTAACAAGTTCAAATTTAGGTAAAAGCTTTTCATCAACACAAACCCATGCTACTCTAAGACCTGGAGAAAGAACTTTAGAAAATGACCCTAAATGAATTACTCTTCCTTCAGTATCAACTGACTTGATTGAAGGAACTCTTTCACCTTCAAATCTTACTTCACCATATGCATTATCTTCCATGATTATTAAATCATATTTGTTTGCAATATCAATAAGTTGTTTTCTCTTCTCTAATGACCATGTTCTTCCTGTTGGGTTTTGGAAATTTGGAATGACATATATCATTTTTACATTTGGAGTATTTTTTATTTTTTCTTCAAGTTCATACATAAACATTCCATCTTTGTCACCGTTAACACCAACATATTTTATTTCATAAGGATCAAAGGCTGCCAATGCGCCCAAGTAGCTTGGGTTTTCTGTTATAACAACATCTCCGGGGTTCAAGAAAACCATTGTTGTCAGTGTCAACCCTTGCTGTGAACCTGTAGTAATCATTATATTATCTGCTGTTACCTTAACCCCTTCTCTTGCCATTAATTCAGCCACTTTTTCTCTTAAAGAAGTTCTTCCTAATGTAAAACCATATTGAAGAGCAACTCCAGAATTATCAGTCAATATTTTGTTAGTAATTTTTGCGATTTCTTCACTTGGAAACAAAGCCGGATCCGGCAATCCACCAGCAAATGAAATTGTTCCTGGATTTTTAGCAATCAGTTTTCCAACTTCACGAATATCGGATGGCTTTAAATCGTTCATGCGTTTTGCTAATAACATTTCTATCCTCCATAAAATTTATTTTAAATCAAAGTATTTGCTTTGATTCATGGTCATTATTAATTAATTTTGTGTCAGTCTTCTTTAATAAACTGTAACCTAATATAGGCAAAATCATTCCTAACAATGGATTTAGCCAGTTGATAATCGCATAAGGTGCATACTGTGTTGCCGAAACCCCTAATGCTGCAAACATAACTGCTCCACATGTATTCCAAGGAATTAAGCTTGAAGTAAGAGTTCCTCCTTCTTCTAAACATCGAGAAAGCATCCTTGGCTGCAATCCAGCTTTTTCATAAGCACCTTTATAAAGCTCTCCTGTTACTACTATTGAAACATACTGTTCAGCCATTGTCAGGTTAACAGCTATACATGTTAAAATTGTTGCAGCCGGCAAATATTTTGGTTCTTTAATATATTCCATTATTTTTAATACTATCGAATTAAAAACACCTGTACCGCTTAATACACCGCCAAGAGCCAGAGCTATTACTGCCAGTGAAAATGTCCACATCATTGATTGAATTCCGCCTTTGGTTAATAAAGCATCAACCATTTCTATTCCGCTTTCACTCGCATAACCGTAATTCAAAGCATTAATAACATCTGCTAAGCTTGCATCCTGTATAAGCATTGATATTGGAATGCTAACTATAATGCCTGACATCATACCAGGTATTGCAGGAAACTTTAATAAACTTGCTGCTAAAACAACAATCAAAGGAATGAACACAATTATATTTATATTAAACATTCCTTCTATAGCATTTTGAATAAAATTTATGTTTTGATAATCCAAAGTTGCTACTGAATATTTTAAACCAAGTACTGTATATATGATTAAAGCTATGACATATGATGGAACAGTTGTATACAACATAGCACTGATATGTGAATATATGTTTGTTCCGGCTATTGCCGGTGCAAGGTTGGTGGTATCTGACAGCGGTGACATTTTGTCTCCAAAATAACTTCCTGAAACAATCATGCCTGCTGTAATGGGAGCCGGTATTCCAAGACCAGCCCCTATTCCCATCAATGCAATACCTACTGTGCCGGCAGTGCTCCATGAACTTCCTGTAGCCAAAGCAGTTATGCTGCAGATTATCAAACTCGTAGGCAGAAAAAATGTCGGATTAAGAATATTAAAACCATAACTTATCAATGCAGGAACTGTTCCGCTTAAAATCCAAGCACCTATTGCCATCCCAATGAGAAAGAAGAAGAACAATGTTTGCATTGCTTTATTAACCCCATTTGCCATACATTCTACAACATAATCCCATTTATAACCCATTCTTATAGCTGCAAAAGAAGCTATGATTATATCTGTAATTAACAATACATGCGGATCAACCTTTAAAAATATTAAGCCCCCCATTAGAGTTATAACAATTAAAATCATAACTAAAAACGCAAATCTAAACGTTGGTTGTTTTTGCTCGTTCATGGAAACACCTTCTTTATTGTAAAATTATTGTACTAAACTGATTCTATAGCATTTACATTTGAAACTTTATTTTTTTTCCTAACCTTTAAAACTGCAAATGCAGTGCCTAAGCCTATTGTTAATACTATTATTTGGTAAATAAACATGTAAGTATATCCTGTTTGTCCATGTGCATCCAACCAATTACCAAATAACAGAAACTGGAACAAGTCCGGTGAAAATCCCAAAGCTGCTGCTATGCCAATTGTTGAAGCAGTTCTATCCTTTCTGATGTTAAGCTCAGAAATAACTGCATAATAAGAACCTCTGCCCATATAGACAGCCAATGCCATAATTAATGTTAACGCAATTAAAGCAAATACTGGAGTTTCATTGCTTAAATTTAACATGACAAATAAGCTTATAATTCCTAATATCTCTACAAGAATCAGGACCTTTGAAGCAGATTTAACCTTATCAGTTAAGTATCCACCAATAGGAGCTCCTACTAATGTCATTACATAAGTTCTTATAATTGCAACAATACCTGAGAAAGTAACTGTCGCGCCTAATACATCTGTAAAGTATGGTGTGAAGTATGACATCGTTACCAGGAATGAATAAATAGAGAATATTGAAAGGGCAACCAACCAAGTTGAAGGATCTTTTAAAATTGCAACATATTCCTTTACTCCAAGCTTAACTTCAGGTTCTTTGCTTTCTTCTTTAACATCCTTTTTCTTTGGATTGTCAATAGCAAAGTATGCAGGAATTGTTAAAAGTATGGATAGAATGCTTAATCCTATAATAGCAGCTTTAATTCCTGCAACTCCTTGCAAGAAATAATTAAATAATAACATCATAGCTCCATTAAATATAATGTTGCCTATACCAACAGCTGTTTCGTTAAAACCAAATATTTTACCTTGGTCTTCATCGCTAACCAGATTTCTAATAATCTTTATATGTGCGGGGTAATTCATAACCAGACTAGTTATTGCAAAGCCTATCCACATAATAACTGCAACACTATATGTTGGTTTCATGACGAAAATAAGACCAAATACTCCGTTCAATAATACAGAACCCATATATAGTATTTTATAATTAAACCTGTCAGCAATCCATCCCCCTAAAGGACAACCGTAAAGATTTCCAAAGCCATAAATTGACATTAGGAGTCCAAGCTGTGCATTTGTTGCACCAAGCATTTCCTGAAATGGGTCGTAAAATACATATTGAATAAAAGGAATTAAATAAACTATTGACCAACACGAGCCTAGTACTAGAACTGAAAACATTAATTTAGATTTTGATTTATTATCCATATAGTCCTCCATATTTTTAATTTTATTGATTAGAAGTCAAACATGCCAATGCAATGGAATTTATTTTTACATCTGCAGTATCTGACCTTGAGCCAAGAATCACTGGACTTGACGCCCCAAGAATTATTCCTGCCCACTTAGCATTATTAAAATGTAGCCATGACTTGCCTAAAACGTTTCCAGTTTCAATATTAGGAAACATTAATAAGTCAACATCACCTGAAACTTTACTGTCAATTCCTTTATGCTTTGCAGCATTAGAATCGAATGCAACATCAAAAGCTATTGGACCTTCTATTATACAATTTGGTATCTCATTGTTTTTTACCATTTCTACCAACAATGCAGCATCTACAGTTGCTGGTATTTTGGAGTCTACAGTTTCATTAGATGTGAGAGCTGCAACCTTTGGCATCTCAAGTCCCATGGACTTCAATACCAACAATGAGTTTGTCAAAATGTCTTTTTTCTGTTCAATGGAAGGATTTACATTAACTCCGCTGTCTGTGCAATACAATAGCTTATGATAGCCAGGAAGTTCATACACAGCCAACAAACTTAACAATCTGCCTTTTCTTAATCCATGTTCCTTATTTAATACTGCTCTTAAATATACTGATGTGTTAACTAAACCCTTCATCAGTATTTTTGCCTCACCGCTTCTTACAACCTTTACTGCCTCTAAAGCAACATCATCTGAATTTTCAACATGGACTATTTCATATTTTTGTAATCCAACAACTTTTGCGTTTTCTTCAATCTTATTCTTATCACCTACTAATATCGGATTGATTAACCCCATATCTTCAGCAAGCTTGACAGCTCTTAAAACTTCCTGATCTTCTGCTTGAGCTACAGAAACCTTAGATACTCCACAGTTCCTTGCCTTAGCTAAAAGATCATCAAAATTTTTTAACATTAATACCTCCCTAATTATAAATTTTAGCCTTTTCTATATTTGTAAGAACTCTGTAAGCTCCTAAAGCTAACGCTTTCATTTCCATTTCACCTGGTATGATTTCCACTGGTGCAAGGTATGTTATTCTTTTTATAACTTCTTCCGTTATTAATTTAGAATGAGAAATCCCACCTGTTAATATAATTTTATCAACATTACCGCAAAGTGACGCTCCATACATTGCAATTTCTTTTGCCACCTTATATATAAATGCATGCAGTATTAATTTTGCTTTTTCATCTCCATTAGCTGCTCTGTTTTCAATTTCTATGATATCCTTAGTTCCAAGGTAATCATACATTCCACCAATATTACTTACTTTGTTAACCATTTCCTTGTAGGTATAATTGCCTGAATAGCATAGTTGAATCAATTGATATGTTGGTAATCCTCCACTTCTTTCTGGTGAAAATGGTCCATCTGTTCTTCCTCCACTTCCATCTATCATCCTGCCTTTTTTGTGAGCAGCTATAGAAATTCCTGAACCTAAATGAGCAACTATGAAATTAAAATCCCTATATTTACCACCCATTTTTTCAGCCGTTTTTCTACAAACAGCCTTTTGATTTAAAGCATGCATCCAGCTTGCTTTTTCTATATCAGAAATTCCAGTTATTCTAGATATATCTTCAAATTCATCTACTGAAACTGGATCCACAACATATGAAGGAACTCCTATTTGATCTCCAATATCCTTTGCTATTACAGCTCCTAAGTTTGATGGATGTTCGCCATTTACAGCATTTTTTAAATCATCAATCATTTTACCGTTTACAGCGTAGGTACCGCCTTCTATAGCTTTCATTAAACCGCCTCTGCCAACAATACAATTAAATAATTCGATTGGAAATTGATTATCACTTAATGTTTTGACTATTAGATCCTTTCTGTAGCTAAATTGTTCAAATACGTTTTTAAAATCTTTGAGATCTTCTTGTGTGTGAGTTATATTAGTTTTAAGCACTTCTTGCTCATCCTCAAACACTGATATCTTTGTTGAAGTTCCTCCGGGATTGATTGCTAAAATTCTCATTATACCTCCTATTTGTGGAACGCTGTTCCGACTTTTTGTTATAATATTTGGAACAATGTTCCGAACTATTTTTGTGGAACAATTGTTCCAAATATTCATAAATTACAAGTTTTTATTTCATATAAAAACTTATTTTATCAGCTATATTTTTAACCTTCAGTATTTTTTCATTAAAGTCGCCCATTCTCATTCTTGAGCTCGGGCCGGAAATACTTATTGCAGCTATAGCAAAACCATCTTTGTCCAAGATTGGTGCCCCTATGCATGTTAGTCCTATTTCTTGCTCTTCATCATCAATTGCATATCCTTGTTCTTTTACTCTTTTTAACACTTCAATTAATTCATCATAACCTGTAATAGTATGATCTGTAAACTTTATCATAGCTTGATTTTTAATTATTGCATAATCAATATTTTTTGCATATGCAAGCAAACACTTTCCTACGGAGGATGCATATGCAACTGTGGAAGAGCCAAGATTAGGATGTACTGAAAGCATTGCTTTTTCATCAAATTCCTTCAAAATAATCATACTCTTATATCCATTAGAAATATCTTTATCCAAGATTGAAACATTAACAACTTCTTTATATTCATTAAATAGTTCCTTTGCATATGGTCTTATCATATCAACTATAGATACCTTTTCGCCTACTAATAAACCTATTGCGAAAAGCTTGTTACCTAACCAATATCTATCATTTTCATGGTTTTTATAAACAAAGTTCTTATTTTCCAAAGTTACTAAAATTCTATGAACAGAACTTTTATGCAATCCTAATTCCCTACTCAGCTCAGTTATACCCATCTCTTTTCCATTATTGTATAATGCAAGTATAACATCTATAGCACGTTCAACAGAAACTATTGTTTCAGACATAATTTCCTCCAATATTGGAACAACGTTCCGAAATATACTTGTATTATATCACTTTAAATTTAAATGTCAATCGTTTTAGTATTACGCAATTTTAACATTTCAATTTCTAATTGTAGTTTTAAGCTTATGCTAATCCATAATATCTATTGTAATAACATACAATATGGTTTAATTTTAGTGAACCGTCAATTTGAATCACAAATTGCAAACAATGATTAAAATATGAAGCGGGTATAAATCACAGCTTGACTTATTATTACACCGTTGTTATAGTTAAATTAAGGAAAAGGAGGTGTGACATGATTGAAAAAATATTAAATTTTAGCCCCTTGACTTTGGCTCTTTTGGGAACAACCTTCACATTTCTGGCTACAGCTGCCGGAGCATCAATGGTTTATCTCATGAAAAAAGATGTGAATCCAAAAGTGCAGCATGCATTCTTGGGATTTGCTGCAGGTGTTATGATTGCAGCCTCTGTGTGGTCACTTTTAATACCGGCCATAGAAATGGCTGGGGAACAAGGCAGTACAGGCTGGATTCCTGCTGCAGGTGGATTTGTAATAGGTGGAGTTTTTTTATTCCTGCTTGATAAAATCCTTCCTCACCTTCACATTGACCAGGATAAGCCTGAAGGAATGAAAAGTTCATTTAAACGTACAACTATGCTTGTCTTGGCTGTAACCCTACACAATATTCCTGAAGGAATGGCTGTTGGTTTGTCATTCGGACTTGCAGGACAGATTAACTCACAGCCTGCACTTATGAGCGCCTTTGCCCTTGCTATTGGAATGGGAATTCAAAATTTCCCTGAAGGAGCAGCAATTTCATTGCCTCTGCAAAATGAGGGATTTTCAAAGAATAAATCTTTTATTTATGGAGCCCTTTCGGGAATAGTTGAACCCATTGCCGGAGTTGCAGGAGCACTGCTTGTATACAAAGTGGCCGGAATTATGCCATGGATGCTTGCATTTGCTGCAGGAGCCATGATTTATGTTGTTGTAGAAGAACTCATACCTGAATCACAGGCAGTTGAACATTCTCATGCAGGAACTATAGGAACAATGCTTGGATTTTTAATAATGATGGTACTTGATGTTGCGTTGGGGTAACAGGATAAAAAAAAGATGACATTGTCATCTTTTAATTTTTTATCTGCTTACCTTTACCAGGTATTTCTTCACCATGTGTGAAGGATGGTATGACTGCTTTGCTTTTCTAAGTCCTTCGTTTCCGGTATCTTCCTGTCTGTTCACAAAAATCGTGTCTGAAAAACTTTCATTCAGAAATTTCTTGTTTAAAAATGCATAAACCCCTTTGAAAGTTGTCTCTCCTCTTTCAACATGTATTACAGCCAATCTTTCATTGACTAGTTCCCCAACAGCAAAACCGGCAAGCTCCCCATCTACGTATATTGCTATTGACTGCAGATCAAAAAAATGAAGCTCTCTGAACAAATCCTTTATTGCGTCTATTTCCATAAGCATTTCCTTGTCTACTGTAACAGCAACTTCCTCATGCCACTTGTGAAGAAGGTTCATGCAGTCATTTATAACTTGCTGGTTGTCGATTTTTTTTATTTCATAACTATATGATTTTTCAAAACTGTTAACATGATTTTTTTTGCCATGGTACTTCTTGCCCTTAAGCTCTATTAAATCCTGAGTACTATACACATATTCGAAATCATCCACATCCTCAACTGCTTCAATTTTGAAATCAGTGTATTTGTTTAAATCTTCCAGGAAATTTTCATCCACATCCCCGAACAGATAATCCCTGTCTGTAAAATCAGCATTTCTTTCAAGGAGTTCATCAACTATACTGATTAAATTTTCTTTTTTATAACCATAGGGTTGAGCGTAAAATGTTCCTTTTCCTTCTTCATTTTTTTCTATTACAAGTGCATGGTCTATTATGGCATATTTAACACTGTTCAGCTTTCTCCACATATAAAGCGATGAAAATAAATATTCATACGAATCCAGCTGATTTTTATCAACATATTTTTCGATTATTTCCTTGTCATCTAATGCAAGGCATTTAAAACTTAAAATGTCAATCATCTCCTAAACTATGTGCTAATGCACATTTAATACTCAATTATTTCATACACTATACTACCACATTTGAAAAAATTTTCAACTATTGCTTGTTTATTTTTTAAAGTGACTTGACAATATGAAGTTACTATGATATGTTTATGTAAAACAATCCAGGAGGTTCCATTGGGAAGATTAGATTTTACTAATGTAAGTTTTTTGCTTGTGTTTATGGAAGGTTTATTGTCATTTTTTTCTCCTTGCGTACTTCCGCTAATACCGGTGTACATAAGTTATCTGGCAGGTAACGGAAAAATAACAGGGGAAGATGGAATCATATATTACCAGCGAAAAAAAGTATTTGTAAATACATTATTTTTTACAGCAGGAATATCAAGCGTATTTTTTCTCCTTGGTCTTTCATTTTCAGCTCTGGGCACATTCTTCAACCAGCACAGAATGTTGTTCAGCCGCATTGGCGGAGCAATAATAATTATAATGGGACTTGTGCAGCTTGATATAATACATCTTGATTTTCTTAAAATGGAAAAGAGATTTCACCTGGAGCTTGAAACAGGCAAAATGAATCCCATAGTTGCATATGTAATGGGATTTACATTCAGTTTTGCATGGACACCATGTGTGGGACCTGCTCTTTCTTCAGTGTTAATTCTTGCATCCAGCACAGGAAGCTCTATTTTTGGAAATATACTTGTACTTGTGTACTCCTTAGGTTTTGTAATACCATTTATAATTCTTGGTATGTTTACGTCGGAAGCTTTGAACTTCCTCAAGGAAAAAAGAAAATTAGTTAAGTATACAATCAAAATCGGCGGTATCATTCTTATAATAATTGGTATAATGACTTTTACAGGAACATTTTCTACACTCAGCAGATACCTGGCATTTTAAATACATTATATAATAAATTATATAATAAATAATGCTAATAATTATTTATAGTAACGAGGAGATAAAATGAAAATCCAATACAATTTGCCCTGCAACATAGCTCAGACGCTGAACATCATAGGTGACAAATGGTCTCTTTTGATTCTTCATCAGCTGCTTATTGGACGTGAAACTTATAAGGAGATTCAGGACGGACTTGAGGGAATACCCACAAATTTACTTTCGGAACGCCTTAAATCCATGGAAACTGATGAGCTTATTTTAAGAGAACTATATCAGTCTCATCCTCCAAGGTACAAGTACACACTTACAGATAAAGGATTTGATCTGGTTGATGTTTTTAACAGCCTTATGATGTGGGGAGAAAAACATTTGAATAAATGCTATAAAACAGTGGTTCACAAAAATTGCGGCGGAAAAGTTGAGCACAGATACTATTGCCCTGAGTGCGGTAATTATATTAATTCTGATGAGCTATCCGTTACAAATTCAATAAAGGACAGTGAGGTTAAAAATGGTTGATGTTATCATAATCGGCGCAGGACCAGCAGGACTTTCTGCTGCAGTCAATGCAATGACTAGAGGAAAGACAGTTCGTATTTTCTCAAACAAGGAAAATTATTTGTCAAAGGCAGAAAGAGTTGACAATCACCTTGGTTTTTACAATGTGAGCGGTAAAGAGCTCATGGATAAATTCAAGGAACATGCAGAAGCTATGAACATAAAAATCGAAGATGGCAAGGTAGTAAACATACTTCCCATGGGTGAAAGTTTTATGGTCAATATAAATGGCGATATAGCCGAAGCAAAAAAAATTATTTTGTCAATGGGAATTTCAAAAATGAAAGAAATACCAGGAGAATCAAGACTGCTTGGATCTGGAGTAAGCTACTGTGCAACCTGTGATGGTATGCTTTACAGAAATAAAAATGCAGTAGTGTGGGATCAGTCAAAAGAAGCTTTGGAAGAAGCAAACTATCTGCAGAGCATAGGAGTCAACGTAACATTTGTTTCAAAAAAAGAACGCTCTGAGCATTTAAACAGCAATATAAAATATATCAACGGAACACTGACAGAAGTAATTGGCGAAGATGTTGTAAAATCCGTGAAAGCAGGCGATGTTGTTATTGATACAGATGCAGTGTTCATGCTGAGAGATGCAGTTGCCCCAACAGCTTTAATAGACGGTTTAAAAACAGACGGAAACTTCATAGCTGTTGACAGAAACATGGAAACTAACATTGAAGGTGTCTATGCTGCCGGTGATATAACAGGAAAGCCACTGCAGCTTTCAAAGGCAGTAAGCGAAGGTTTAATAGCTGCACAACATGCAGCATTACAAATAGATAAAATTAAGGAGAATTAAAATGACAGAAAAAATAACATATGTAAAAAGCACAAGCGAGTTTGATGAGCTATTGGCAAAGGAACAATTTGTACTGGTGGATTTCTGGGCTACATGGTGTGCACCGTGCAGAATGATTGCACCTGTAATAGAACAAATAGCAGACAAATATGACGGGAAAGTAACCGTAGCAAAGGTTGATGTTGATGAAAACCAGGAACTATCCATTCGTTATGGAATTCAAAGCATCCCGACTGTTGTACTTTTCAAAGATGGTAAAGTTGAAGCAAAGGAAATAGGTGTTAAGCCTCTTTCTTCATTTACGAAAATGCTCGACAAGCACACAGCGTAATGCAATTAAGAATTAAGAGTTAATAATTAAGAATAAAAAGATTCTTCATCTTGAAATTTCTGAATTTCAAAGTTGAAGAATCTTTTATTTTATCTGTTTAACCATTCATTTTTAAGTAATCCGTAAAGATATAAATCATATCTTTCATTATTTCTCAATACAAATTCCCTGTATATTCCTTCTTTTACAAAGCCTGCTCTCTTATACAAAGCTATGGCTCTTTCGTTGAATGATAAAACGTTTAGTTGTATTCTGTGAAAACCCTCATTGTTGAAGCCATAGTCCAGCAGAAGCTCTAAAGCTTCCCTGCCATACCCTTTTCCCCTTAAGTCGTTTCTTCCTATTCCTATGAAAAGAGTTGCAACCTTGTTTTCCTTTATTATGTCGTCATATCCTGCAACGCCTATTATTTGACCGCTTTCTTTAAGCCTTATTGCAAAAATAAATGATCTTTCATTGTTTTCATAATACTTCATATTTTTGTCGACTTCATCTTTTGACTGAGGAACAGGAGGATAATAATCATAAAATTTTAAAAATTCACTGTCATTAAACCATGAATATAAATATTCCTTATCTTTTTCTTCAATTTTTGATAAAAACAAATTTTCAACCATCATAAACTCCTTTTCATGCAAAAATAATTATTCCAATGATTGTCATAAGTCCTGTAACACCAATGGCAAGTCCACTGGCTGCACCTGTCTCCTCATTAATTTCAACTGCTTTAGATGTTCCCAGAGCATGTGAAGATGACCCAATGCCTATTCCTTTTGCCACATTGCTTTTTATTTTTCCAAACTTCATTACAGCAGGAGCAACAGCTGCCCCTACAATTCCTGTTATTACAACTGATGCAATTGTAATTGCTTCATTGCCTCCCAGAAGTTTTGTAGACTCCACTGCCATTGGATTTGTAATTGACTTTGACAACAGCGACAATAATATTGTGTTTTCTATTTTAAACAACCGGCACAAAATTATTACAGAAGCAAATGATGTTATTATACTAGCAACAACACCACCAGCAATGGGAATAAGGTTTTTCCTAAGTTCATATCTGTTCTTGTAAAGTGGTATTGCAAGAACCACTACAATTGGTCCCAGGGCATTTGAAATTATCTTACCACCCTTGCTGTATTCCGCATATGGTATTTTAAATAAGCTTAAAAATATTCCTATGGAAAGAGCTGCAAATATTATTGGATTTAATGCAGTAATTTTATACTTCTTGTTAATTTTGAATCCGGCAGCAAAAAATATTACAGTAATAATTATGTAAAAAAAAGATGTCAGTATTTCTTTAATCATTTGTACTTCCTTCCATACTAGATATTAAAATATCAGTTACCTTGCTGGAAACGAACATTACCAGGATACAGGATACCGTCAATATTATCAGTATTTGAACAATGCTGTCAGCAATTAGCTTGTATGATTCCATTAGCCCTGCAATGAGCGGCACAAAGAAAAATCCCATGTATTTCAGCATAAAATTTCCTGTTTCTTCTATAAGGGATAGTTTCATTGCATTTGTTGATAATAATATAAGCAAAATAACCATGCCTATAATATTTCCCGGAATAACAATGAAATCTGATATGAGTCTGCTTATAAAATTTCCGGCAAAATAAATTGCACATATTATGAGAACTTGAAATGCTATTTTTAATACTTTTTTAATCATATTGCCTCCTAATCTTTTTAACATTATAACTGATGTTAATTGAAAAACCAAATATTTTTTAGAATTAGACCTAATAAAAGCACAATATGTATTGATTTTAACAAGTACGTGTTATAAACTATTTAAGTTCGTTTAATTATATATCGGGAGGCATCATGAATCAGCAAAAGTATAGTCTTACAACAACCATTGCAATGATAGTTGGAATAGTAATAGGTTCTGGAATATTTTTCAAGAGCGACAACGTATTGATTTTCACACAAGGAAATATATTTCTTGGAATTTTAGTCTTCATTATAGCTGCTTTCAGCATTATTTTCGGAAGTCTGTCCATTTCAGAGCTTGCATCACGCACAGATGAAGCAGGGGGCATAATTAATTACTCAGAAAAGTACTGGAATAAAAAAACAGCCTGCGCTTATGGATGGTTTCAGACATTTATTTATTATCCAACCATAATATGCGTTGTAGCCTGGGTATGCGGAATTTATATAACAATGCTTTTTGGGTATAAATCAACCCTTGAAGTTCAAGTATTCATTGGTACTTTGGTCATTACATCATTGTACTTCATAAACATATTTTCCTATAGACTGGGAGGATACATTCAAAATGCATCAACTGTAATAAAATTGATCCCTCTCGCACTGATTGCAGCTGCAGGTATTTTTTTAGGAGATCCGATGCCGGTTCTAAGCAGCAATTTTAGTTCAGCTTCCTCTGCAGGACTTGGATGGATTGCAGCAGTAGGTCCCATTGCATTTTCATTCGACGGATGGATTATTGCAACTTCAATAGGTCATGAAATAAAAAACAGCAAAAGAAATCTTCCTCTTGCATTGATTATTTCACCTATTATAATTCTTTGTGTATACATTTTGTACTTTGTTGGAATATCAGCTTTCATGGGTGCAGATACTGTAATGAAAATGGGAGATTCACACGTTAATGAAGCTGCCATAAGGCTTTTTGGTTCTCTGGGAGCCAGAATGATATTGACATTTGTAGTAATATCAGTGCTGGGAACAGTCAATGGTGTGATTATTGGAATTATGAGACTTCCTTATTCCCTGGCAATCAGAGACATGTTTCCATCCAGCGAAAAATTTGTCAAGATCTCAGAAAAATACAGTATTCCATTAAACTCGGGAATATTATCATATTTTATTTGTATATTCTGGATGCTGGCACATTACATTACCCAGAAGTTCAACATACTTCCAAACTCTGATGTTTCAGAAATATCAATAGTTATAAACTATATTGGCTTTATTTTAATGTATGTAGCAGTTATAAAATTAAAAATAAACGGAGAAATAAAAAGCAGCGTTAAAGGCTACCTCTTTCCTCTCCTGGCAATTGCAGGTTCTTTGTTCATTCTATACGGAGGAATGCAAAATCCCCTGTTCATATACTATGCAGCATTCTGTTCAGCTGTAATCATAGCTTCATTGTTTTATTACAATAAGATACAATAAAAAAGACAAGGTATCCTTGTCATACAATTGGCAATAAAACAAGATACCTATCCTATTAATTACAAATTTATTAAACTCTGTAGGGGAGGGTCTCGTGCCCTCCCGTAGATTTTTTTTGTATTAATAACATCGGGCGGACACAAGGTCCGCCCCTACAATTTGTTGCAAATTAGGTTTCAGTTTAATATTATCTTACAGGAACTATTTCTGTCCAGTATCCGTCAGGATCTGTTATGAAATAAATTCCCATTGATTCATTGACATATTCTATGCATCCCATTTTTTCATGTTTCTTGAAGGACTCTTCATAGTTATCTACAGTCACTGCCAGGTGAAATTCTTCATCTCCCAGGTCATATGATTCAACGCGGTCTCTCATCCATGTGAGCTCCAATGTAAAATCAGAAATGCCGTCTCCCATATAAACAAGGATAAAACTGCCATCACTTGCTTCTTTTCTTCTGACTTCCTTTAATCCCAATGCTTCCTCATAAAATTTAATGCTTTTGTTCAAATCAAGTACATTGAAATTGAAATGGTTAAATTTAAATTTCATATATTCCTCGCTATCTATTGTTATTGATTTTCTTCAGTTGTATTGTTTTCTGTTTGAACGGAATCTGAATTTTCTGAATTTATTTCAACTGTTCCTTCTGTTCCTTCATTGTTTGTATTATTGCCTGCAGTTCCATTAATTACAAAGTTAAGCTGATTCAACAGTCTTTCAAGTTCTTGAAGTTTCTCTCCATACAGTGCCCATTGTCCGTTTTTAGATGCTTCACTGGCTTCAATAAACACTTTGTTAGCCTGTTCAATTAAATCATTTACATTTGTATCATCATATTGATTGTCTGGTGCTTTAGGTTCTTCCTCAATAATTCCAAACAGTCTTTCAATTGCTTCTTCCAGCGTTGGTTCCATAAGTATTTTTTCCCCAAATGAAACAACAACCATCTTCATTTCAGGGAAGTTGCTTTCAGTGTCGGATTTCAAATAAATAGGTTCAACATAAAACAGTGAATCTTCTATTGGAACTACAAGAGTATTTCCTCTTAAAACCGTTGAACCAACCTGGCTCCACAATGTGAGCTGAGAAGATATTACCGTATCCTGATCTATTTTTGTTTCAATCATGTTAGGTCCGGCAATAGTCTTGGTCTTGGGAAACTCGTACAGCACAAGTTCTCCGTAGTTTTCTCCGTCATTTCTGGCAGCAAGAAGTGATATCATGTTGTCTTTGTTTTGAGGAGTGTACTGTGTTGTAAGTAAAAACTCAACATTTTCTTCATCAGGAAGTTTGAACATGAGATAGCTTGAACCAACTGTTTCTTCGCCGTTATCCATGTATTTTTCGTTTGCAATGTCCCAGTAATCTTCTCTTCCGAAGAATACCGTAGGATTTTCAATGTGATAAAGTCTGTACATGTCGGATTGGACATCAAAATATACCTGTGAATACCTTACGTGACTTCTTATTCCTTCCGGCATTTCGCTTATTGGCTTGAACAAATCCGTAAATATTTTTTCGTAAGTGTTTATTATAGGGTCGCTTTCATCAGTTACGTAAAAATCAGTTGAACCATCATAAGCATCTACAACAACTTTAACTGAGTTTCTTATGTAGTTGGTATTCCATCCTTCAGCAAACAAATCAGTTGGCTGTGAGTATGGGAACCTGTTGCTTGCTGTAAATCCTTCAATTATCCAATACAGCTTTCCGTCATCCTGATTCACAACAATATATGCATCGGGATCATAATATATAAAAGGAGCAATTTCAGAAACTCTCTCTATTATGTTTCTGTACATAATAATTCTGCTGTCAGAATCTATGTTGTTTGAAATTAAAAGTCTGTAACTTGCTTCTCTCAGACTGAACAACAGTCTGTTCATAAAGTTAAGCTTTATACCGGCAGTACCTTCATAAATGGCTTCCATGTTGTCAGAACCTGACGGGTAGTCAAATTCCTTTTCATCTGTATTGACAATTATGTAATCATCTGTTTTTTCACCGAAATAAATTTCAGGTCTCTTTATGTTAAAATCCGTATTTGTAGTAGGAGGTATGTTTTTTACAACCATCTCAGGCTGTCCCTGAGCAGTTACCTTGTTTACGGGAGAAAGTGTCACCCCATATCCATGTGTATATTTCAAATATTGATTCAGCCAAGTCTTTGCCTGTTCATTAAGTTTGCTCTGGTCAAGCTCCCTTGCTGAAAGGAATACTTGAGTATACTTTCCGTCTACTACATATCTGTCCACATCCACATCATTGAAAACATAGTATGGCCTTATACCCTGCAGCTGGTTGTAAACCTGAATAAGTGGCTCCTGGTCGTTTATTCTTATATTTTCAATAACTTCCTGGTTGTTTTGTATATTTTCTATTGTGAGATTATTGTTTGCCGGAAAATCTATTGATTTTACATTGTCAAGGCCATATGCTTTCTGAGTGCTTTCTATGCTGTATTCCATAAATTCTCTCTCTTTAGAAAGCTGGTCAGGTTCAACAATAAAATTTTCCACTCCTATTGCCAGAGCTGTTCCTGCAACAGATATAGCAATTAAAGCTGCCGGTGCTGCAAGAGCAAACTTTAGATTTCTTCTTTTTGCTCCAATAAAAAATGTTATTGCTGAAACCAGGCATCCTGCAGCCAATATTCTGTACAAATTCAATGTTACGTGGACATCAGTATATCCTGCTCCAAAAACTTTTCCAAGCTGTGAATAAAGCAAATCGTAGCTTTTTAAAATAAATCTTAATCCAAGGAATATGAAAACAAACACTCCTATTAAGGCAAGCTGATTTATTATTTTAACTGCAAATTTTTTGTTCATTATGGAACTTAAATCAAGCTGGTTTGGAAATTGAGTTATGTTTTCAAACTGTTCTGAAACATTTTTTATACTGTCCTTTATAGCCAGATAACCGTAAAACAACACAGTTACAACTATGAGCATGAACAATATGTTTATTATGAAATCAACAAGTGTATTTATGAGGGGCAGCTTGAATATGTAAAAGCCTATGTCGTTGTTGAAAATAGGATCAGCATATCCAAATGTACCGCCGTTTATAAACTGCAGAATTTCAAACCACATTGTAGATACAATGTTTGCAGTTATAATGAAGCTTATGACAGCAGAAATCAATCTTATCCACAATCTAGCCTTTTTGTTGGATTGTGTATCCACAACATCAGACTCCTGGTCATATTTCTTTTTAAGCTTATTTATGTATATGTTCAAAAGAAACCATAGCAATACGAAAATTGGAACACCTATGGTTATTTGTGCTTTTATTTTTGTTAAAAATGTTTCTGTATATCCAACTTCATTAAACCACAAAAAATCTGTGGAAAATTTTATGGCACTGCCGAAGGAATTGACTGCAAAAAATAAAATAATACCAATTCCAATAATGAAAAATCTTCCTTTTTGTTTCATTTTTCCTCCTTGAAAAATTAATTTATTTCCATTTTACAATAATAAATACTATTTATTGAACTCTATTCTTAATTTTTCCAAAGATTTTTTTTCTATTCTGGAAACAGTCATTTGAGATATATTTAATTCTTTTGCAATTTCACTTTGAGTTTTGTTAGAATAAAATCTTCTTATTATTATTTTTCTTTCAAGATCATTTAATTTTTCCATGGATTTCTTGATAAAATCTTCGTTTTCAATTTTAACAAAGTACTTATCATCAGAACCCACTACATCCATCAGCGATATATCATTGTCATCGTTGTTTGAATCAAATTTTTCATCCAGAGACTGTGAATTAAACATCTTTCCGGCTTCAAATGCTTCAAGCACCTCTTCTTCAGAGCTGTTAATATATTCGGCGATTTCTTTGATTGTAGGAGCACGGTTTAACTGGCTTGCCAAAAGGTTGTTGTAATCATTGACTTTCTTTGATACTTCTTGAATTTTCCTTGGTACCTTAATTGCCCATCCCTTGTCCCTGAAATATTTTTTTATTTCACCAAGAATTGTGGGAGTTGCAAAGCTTGTAAATTCAAATCCCTTTGAAATGTCAAATCTTTCAATGGCATAAATCAAGCCCATGCATGCTATTTGATAAATATCATCATGTTCTATTCCCTTGTTGCTGTATTTTCTTGATATTATTTCTGCCATGTACCTGTATTTATCAAAAATTTGATTTCTGACTTCAACATCGTGTGTTTCATGGTATAAAACAAATAAATCATGATTTTTTATGCTTTTGGAATTTTGACTAATTTCGCTCATATTATCTTCGCCTATTCGCAAATTAAATTCTTTTCAAATATAATTTTTTATTTTCTAGATCAAAATTGTAATTATCAGCAAGGCTTTCAATGATCATAATGCACATTTCACTGTTTGCCTTGTTTTTTTCATCTATTTTACCATCGTTCAGGTCTGAAACTTCAACAATCAGCCTTTCCTCATCAACCTGGTATTCAATGCTTAAAGGTTTATTGTTTTCTTCAATGTTGCTTATGAAAAATGTGCATACTTCTGAAATAATAACCTTCAAATCTTCAATATCGTCAATGTTGAAACCGTTCAAATTTGACAATGCAGATGTCGTAAGTCTTATAGTGCTCATATATTCAGATTTTTTTGGGATATTTAAGTTAATCTTGTCCATTTTTCACCCCTGAATATCGAATACTTTGCTTAAGCCTGTTATGTCAAACAGCTTGTAAATATTCGGCTTCAAGTTCAATATTTTTATATTTAAACTGTTTTCCTGCATTTTCTTGTAAATGCTCATGAGAATACCAAGACCTGTGCTGTCAATGTACTCTAATTTCTCACCGTTAATTACCATGTTGAGCTTTTTGTTTTCAATAAGCTCAAACACTTTATTTTTAAGGTCAGGAGAAGTATATATGTCTACTTCTCCTATGGGTTTCACTTCCAAATTATTTTCTGAAGTTATGCTGTATTGTATTTCTAAAGACATAATATACCCTCCGATTTATTCTTCATCTTCTTCTACAATGTCATCCTCAGAGAATATTTTTGCAATTGAAGCAACTTTATCTTCTCCGTTGAGTCTCATTGCAATAACTCCTTGAGCATCTCTGCCCATTATTGAAATTCCTGATGAATGCATTCTTATTATAGAACCGTTTGTGCTTAGAATCATCAAGTCATCTTCTTTTTCAACAATCAATGAACCAACTATTAAACCGGTTTTTTCATTGATACTGTGTGCTCTCATACCCTTACCGCCCCTGTTCTGGCATCTGAATTCCTGAGACAGGGTAATTTTAGCATATCCATTTTCGGTAACAGTGAGTATATATTTGTTTTCATCGCTTTCTTTGATGATGCTCATTGATACAAGCTCATCATCTTCTGATGTAGTTATGGCTTTAACACCCATTGTGTTTCTACCTGTTTCTCTTACATCATTTTCACTGAATCTTATACCTTTTCCATTTTTAGTAACTACAAATATGTCCTTTGTACCATCAGTCTTGTTTACACTTATGAGTTCATCATCATCTGCTATTTTAATTGCAACAAGACCCGTCTTCCTTGATGTATCAAATTCCTTGAGCTTTGTCTTCTTGATGATTACCTTTTTTTGTTTGCAAGAATCAAAAATTCATTTTCATTATCAAAGCTTCTTATTGGAATTATTGCTCTTATCTGCTCATCTGTGTCTATGTGAATGAGGTTGATGGCAGCTGTTCCCTTTGCCTGACGCCTTGCTTCCGGTACTTCATAAGCCTTTATTCTATACATTTTTCCTTTATTTGTAAGGAAAAGCAAGTAATCGTGCGTTGAAGTTATGAACAAATCCTTCACGAAGTCTTCTTCTCTGGTTGTCAAGGCTGTAACTCCCTTGCCTCCCCTGTTTTGTGCTTTGTACGTATCTTCCGGCAGTCTTTTTATATAACCGAAGTTAGTCAATGTAATGGCTACATTTTCTTCTTCAATCAAATCTTCAAAATTTATTTCTCCTTCGTCGGCAATGATTTCTGTTCTTCTTTCATCGTTGTAATTGTTTTTGATTTCAAGAAGTTCCTCTTTTACTATGTTATCAACCAGGTGCATGTTGGCAAGTATTTCTTTGAACTTTGTTATCATCAGCATCAATTCTTCATATTCTTGACTTAATTTTTCTCTTTCCAAACCTTGCAGACGTCTTAATCTCATGTCTACAATTGCTCTTGCCTGAATATCAGACAATGTGAACGCAGCCATAAGTCTTTGTTCTGCATCGTCATATGAAGATCTTATTATTCTTATAACTTCATCAATGTTGTCTATGGCCTTAATTAAACCTTCAACAATGTGTGCTCTTGCTTCAGCTTTTTCCAGATCGTACTTTGTTCTTCTTACAATTATTTCTCTTTGATGAAGGACATAGTAATGAATCATTTCCTTAAGGTTTAAAACCTTAGGTTCATTGTTTACAAGTGCAATCATTATGATGCTGAAATTATCCTGAAGCTGTGTATGTTTATACAAATTGTTAAGAACAATGTTTGGATTGAAATCTCTTTTGATTTCAATCACTATTCTCATTCCTGTCCTGTCGCTTTCATCTCTTAAGTCAGAAATACCGTCAATTCTTTTATCCTTTACAAGTTCAGCAATTTTTTCTATCAATCTTGCCTTGTTTACCACATATGGAATTTCTGATACAATTATACGGCTTTTGTTGTTTTTTGCTTCTTCTATTTCAACCTTTGATTTAACCTTTACCATACCTCTTCCTGTAAGGTATGCTTCTTTTATGTTTTCCTTGCCTTCAATTATTGCTCCTGTTGGGAAATCAGGGCCCTTGATGTACTTCATGAGTCCCAGTACATCTATTTCAGGATCATCAATATATGCTATGATTCCATTTATTACTTCCCCAAGGTTATGAGGAGGTATTGAACTAGCCATACCAACAGCTATTCCTGATGAACCGTTTACAAGAAGGTTTGGAAAACGGCTTGGCAATACAACAGGTTCTTTCAATGTTTCATCAAAGTTAGGTCTGAAGTCAACTGTGTCTTTGTTGAAATCCCTCAAAAGCTCCATTGCCATCTTTGACATTCTTGCTTCTGTGTAACGCATTGCTGCAGCTCCATCTCCATCAACAGAACCAAAGTTTCCATGTCCGTCTATGAGCGGGTAACGCATGGAAAAACTTTGTGCAAGTCTTACCATTGCATCGTATACTGCAGTATCTCCGTGAGGATGGTACTTACCGAGAACATCTCCAACAATACGTGCACTTTTCTTGTGCGGTTTGTCAGGAGTAAGTCCAAGTTCATTAGCTGAATAAAGAATTCTTCTGTGAACAGGTTTGAGACCGTCTCTGACATCCGGCAGTGCTCTTGACACTATAACTGTCATTGCATAGTCCAGATAAGACTTTCTCATTTCCTGGGTAATATTCGTCTCTATAATTTTACTGTTATTTTCAATTTCACTCATTTGTATCCTCCAACAGCCTATATATCTAAATTCTTAACATATCTGGCATTTTCTTCTATAAATTCTCTTCTTGGGGCAACTTTGTCTCCCATGAGAATATTGAATGTTTCATCAGCTTCCATGGCATCATCTTCATTTACCCTCAAAAGAATTCTTTGGGCAGGATTCATAGTTGTTTCCCAAAGCTGTTCAGGATCCATTTCTCCAAGACCTTTGTATCTTTGTATTTCATACTTGTTGTCTCTTCCTATTTCCTCAAGAACTTTGTTCAGTTCTGAATCGCTGTAGACATATTGCTCAAATTTTCCTTTTTTAACTCTGTACAAAGGAGGCTGGGCTGCATAGACGTGGCCTTGCGTAATCAATTCCTTCATGTACCTGTAGAAAAATGTCAGCAAGAGGGTACGAATGTGAGCACCGTCAACATCGGCATCTGTCATGATTATTATTTTGTGATATCTTAATTTAGATATATCAAAATCTTCACCTATTCCGCATCCAAATGCAGTTATCATATTTTTAATTTCTTCAGAACTTAATATTCTGTCAATTCTTGATTTTTCAACATTCAGAATTTTTCCTCTCAAAGGAAGTATGGCCTGAATCCTTCTGTCTCTTCCTTCCTTGGCGCTGCCCCCTGCTGAATTACCCTCAACTATGCATATTTCGCAAAGCTTAGGATCTTTTTCTGAGCAGTCTGCAAGTTTTCCAGGAAGTGCCATTCCTTCAAGAGCTCCTTTTCTTCTTACAAGGTCTCTTGCTTTTCTTGCAGCATCTCTTGCTCTTGCAGATCTCAATGATTTTTCACAATAGCCTTAGCAGTCTTAGGATTTTCTTCACAGTAGATGCTTAAAGCCTCTCCCGAAATATTGTCTACTATTCCTCTAACTTCGCTGTTTCCAAGCTTTGTCTTTGTCTGTCCTTCAAACTGAGGATTTGGAATTTTTATTGAAAGTATGGCAGTTATGCCTTCTCTGATGTCTTCCCCTGTTATTGCAACATCATTTTCTTTCAACAAGCTGTATTTTTTTGCATAATCATTTATAACACGTGTGAGGGCAGTCTTGAAACCAACAAGGTGGCTTCCTCCTTCAATAGTGTTTATGTTGTTAACGAAAGAAAATATATTTTCATTGTATGAATCTGTGTATTGAAGTGAAAGCTCAACCATCACCTTTTCCTTTTTGCCTTCCGTGTAGATTATGTCTTCATGGAGAGGTTCTTTTTTATTGTTCAGGTAATGGACAAATTCCTTGATTCCTCCTTCATAGTGGAAAAAATCCTTGACTCCGTCTCTTTTGTCTTCTAACGAAATTTTTATTCCCTTGTTCAAAAATGCAAGCTCACGCATGCGGTGCTTCAATATGGTATAATTGAATTCAATAGTTTCAAAAATTGTGGAATCTGGCAAAAAAGTTATGGTTGTTCCTGTACTGTCAGTGTCACACACGTATTCAACCTCTGATTTTGCAATTCCTCTTTCAAAATTTTGCCTGTATCTTTTTCCGTCCCAGTTGACTTCGGCTATGAGGTAATCAGACAATGCATTAACGCATGAAACACCAACACCGTGAAGTCCTCCTGATACCTTGTATGCGTCGTTGTCGAATTTACCTCCCGCATGCAGCACAGTAAGAACAGTTTCCAATGTTGATTTTCCAGTTTTTTTGTTTTTCTCTATTGGAATTCCTCTTCCGTTGTCAACTACAACAACTGAATTGTCTGTATTTATGGTGACATGAATTGTATCGCAAAATCCAGCCAGTGCTTCATCTATGCTGTTGTCAACTACTTCATAAACCAGCTGATGAAGTCCTCTTTCTCCAGTAGATCCAATATACATTCCCGGTCTTTTCCTTACAGGCTCCAACCCTTCCAGCACTTGAATCTGATCTGCACCATAATGATTGTAATTTTTATCTGCCATTTATTTAAACTCCTCTAATTTGTAATATTGCCAATTTTTCCTTCGTTTATATAAAAAATTTTCTTGTTGTAAAATTTGGTCAACTCTTTTAAATCATGGTCATCTGTTGTTGTAATGACAGTCTGTATCCCTTTTATGTAGTTCATGAGATACCCTTTTCTTTTGTTGTCAAGCTCTGACAACACATCATCCAACAACAAAATCGGATATTCTCCTGTTTCTTCTTTTATAATTTCTATTTCAGCAAGCTTTATTGAAAGAATTGCTGAACGCTGCTGACCCTGAGAACCAAAATACTTGCATTCATTTCCGTCAATTTTAATTATTATGTCATCTTTGTGAGGTCCATACAAAGTTGTTCCCCTCATTATTTCATTTTTTATTGTTGTTGTTTATTTTTTCATGAAATGACTTTTTTATGATTTCATTGTCCAAGTATTCAGATCTGCCTATGTTGCAGCAGTAGCTCATTTCAAATTTTTCTTTTTTACCGGAGATATCTGCATAAATATCCGCTGCATAATGTTTTAACTTTTCAATATATTCATTTCTTAAAAATATTATGTCTGAACCTGTATTAACCAGGTAATCATTCCAAATATTTATAATATCCTTATTTTGTGGATTTGTATAGTAATTTTTTAAAATAATATTTCTTTCAGTCAGAACTTTTTTGTATTTATTAAGCAAATACTTATATTTAGGCTTAATTTGAGAAATGTCAATATTTATGAATTTTCTTCTTTCAACAGGACTTCCCTTTATAATTCTCATATCGTCAGGAGTAAAAATAACATTGTTCAATATTCCTATCATTTCCGAAGTTTTATCCAGCTTTACTCCGTTTATGTGGACTGTCTTCCTTTTGTTTTTCTCCAAAAGAAGGTCAATTTTCATGTTATAGTTATTTTTTATAAGAGAAATTTCTACAGAACTTTTATTTTCACTGAAATTGATCAATTCATTTTCACTGTTTAATCTGAACGTCCTTCCTATTGAAGAAAGGTAAATAGACTCCATGAGATTTGTCTTTCCCTGGCCATTGTCTCCTATGAAAATGTTCAGAGAGTTGTTAAGTTCAATTTCTGCATCCTTGAAATTTCTGTAATTCTTTATTTTTAACTTATTTATTATCATTTTTCCTCTGTTGAAATGATATACTCTTCACCGTTAAATTCAACGATGTCCCCTTCTCTCAACTTCTTTCCTCTTTGAAGTTCAACTTCGCCGTTAACTTTTACAAGTCCGTCAAGAATTACATTTTTTGCCATACCGCCGCCTTCTACTGCATTGACAAATTTCAAAAGCTGGTCAAGTTTTATATATTCTGTGCTAATATAAATATTTTCCATTTTGCACCTCATTTTTAAAATAATTTATTTTTGTAAATGACCATAATAATATTTATTTTATATTATATTTCTATAATGACCTTAAAATATTATGATATTCTAACAGGCAGTACCATGTAAATATAATCTTCCTTGTTTTCTTCATTTATAAAGCAAGGGTTATTTTTCCCAATTAAATTCAATTTAATTTTTTCATTTTCTATAACCTTGAGAAAATCAAGGAGATATTTTGAGTTGAAACCTATTTTTATGTCTTCTCCTTCTTTTTCAACAGTCACATTTTCTTCTACATTGCCGTATTCGGATGCAGAATTTATCTGCATGTTGTTTTCTTTTATGTCAAGAATTATGAGGTTGTTTTTGTCATCTTTAGCAAGAAGTGAAGCTCTTTCAACAGATTCTCTTATTTCAGTTGTGCTTACATTAACTGTTGTCACATAATTATCTTTTATTATTCCTTCATAATCAATGAATTTACCATCAAGCAGGTTTGATATTATTATAGTGTTGTCTACTTTGAAAGAAATATGGCTTTCAGAAATAACTATGTCTGTGTTTGTCTTGTTTTCCTCTATTATTCTCAAAATTTCAAGCATTGTTTTTGAAGGAACAACAACTGAAACTTCACCGCTGAAATCTATTTTTTCTTTTTTTACTGCCATTCTGTATCCGTCAAGAGCAACAAATGTACAAAGATTATTTTTAATTTCAATGAGGCAACCTGTGAAAATAGGTTTAATATTTTCCTGTGCAGCTGCAAAATAAGTGTACTTTATAAGATTTTTCAAAGATTCAGATTTTATTGAGAATGAATTTCCTTCATTGTCAAATGTGTTGTCAGGATATTCTGCTGCAGAATTTCCAAGTATGTTAATTTCTGAATTTAGACATTTTATTTCCATGTTGTTGTTTTCCATTGTTTCTATGTTCACATAGGAATTAGACGGCAGTTTTCTTACAAAATCTCCAATAAGTCTTGATTGCACAACTATTGATCCTTCTTCCTCTATGTCACAGGGAGAGTAAGTTTTTATTCCAAGGTCCAGGTCTGTGGCAGTCATAATGAGCATGTTGTTTTTTGCTTCTATGAGTATGCCTGACAATATAGGAAGAGGTGTTCTGGAAGAAACTGCTTTTTGTACAATATTAATTGATTTATTTAGTTCATTTTGGTTAATTCTAATTTTCATCTTTTACTCCTTTATAATTGGTTTGTTAACAATTGAAACTGAAAAAACATTTAATAGAAATATATAAAATAATTATTAGTAATATTAGTAGGCACTGTTAATTTGTTGAAAAGTTGTTGAAGCACTGAATTTTAAATCTTTAAAAAATTTATGGCTGTTGACAGATTAATTTTTTATCCAAAAGCGTAAAAATAAAAAATAATGTTATGAACAACCCCTAACAGTTTATCAACAGAGTAGTTAATTATTCAGCATGGAAATTAAATCATCTACATTTTTTTTAATTTCCTGAGAATTTTCCATGTCTTCTTCAACCTTGTTGCATGCATGAAGCACAGTTGAGTGATCTCTTCCTCCGAATTCATCTCCAAGCTTAGGCAGAGAATAATCCGTTAATTTTCTGGCTATATACATAGCAATTTGCCTTGGATATGCAATGTTTTTCGTTTTCTTTTTTGAAATGAGGTCGTCCATTGATATGTTGTAGTAATTTGCAACAACTTCCTTTATATCAACAAGAGTGATTTTCTTGTTGCTGGAGATCAAATGCTTCAAGGCCTCCTGGGCAAGCTCAAGTGAAACTTCCTTTTTATTAGTGAGGGAAGCATAGGCATAAATACGTATGAGAGCTCCTTCAAGTTTTCTTATATTTGATTGAATGTGCTGTGCAATGTATGTGATTACCTCGTCAGGAACGTTGTAATTTTCAGCTTCAGCCTTTTTTCTCAATATTGCAATTCTTGTTTCATAATCCGGCGGCTGTATGTCTGCAATTAGTCCCCACTCGAAACGGGAGCGAAGTCTGTCTTCCAATGTTGGAATTTCGCTTGGAGGATTATCGCTTGATACTATGATCTGTTTGTTTGCTTCATGAAGAGCGTTGAAAGTGTGGAAAAATTCTTCTTGAGTACTTTCTTTACCGGCAATAAACTGAATGTCATCCACCAGAAGTACATCAGCTTTTCTGTATGTGTTTCTAAACTCCTCATTTTTGCCGTCCTTGATAGAATTAATAAGGTCGTTTGTAAATTTTTCTGAAGTTACATAAAGAACATAGGCGTCCGGGTTGTTGTCCAGAATGTAGTGTCCAATGGCGTGCATCAAGTGAGTTTTTCCAAGACCAACTCCGCCGTATAAAAATAAAGGGTTGTATGCAGTGGATGGAGCTTCTGCAACAGCCAGGGAAGCGGCATGGGCAAATCTGTTGGAATTTCCTATTATGAAGTTGTCAAAACGGTACTTGGGATTTAATTTTCTGTCTACGTTTATTGCGTCAGTTTCTTCGGATGTGCTGTTTGAAGCAGTTCGTTTTGAATCTTCTTTGTCGATATTTTCGCCGGGAACCGTGAAAACAAGTTCCGTATCCTTCTTTAATACATACGTGAATGCATTTTTAAGAAAGTTGTAATGTCTTTTCTTTAATGTGTTTTTTAAAAAATCATCTGCTGTTTCCAAATAAATTGTATTGTTTTTATAAGCAACTATTTTAAGAGGCTTGAACCAAGTGTTAAAACTCACTTGATTTGTATCTTCTTTTACAATTTCCAGGACTTCGTTCCATAATTCTTCAAAGTTCATATAATTCCTCCGGTTGTTGATAAAAAAAATTAACATGTTGTTTATAATAAATGAAAATATATGTTAAATTTTATGTTGTAAACAATTGTTAACTAAAAATGTTAACAATTTATAAAATTGATTATTCAACATTTTTTAAAAATTAATAACAGTTTGTCCATAGATTAAACATAAATAAAAAGTTATCCACAGATACATATCATACTATCATTTTTTATCCACAATTTCAATTTAATTTTATTTATTTTAAAAAATAATTGCATTCTTTAAAAAAATGTAGTATATTACAATAGCTATAATATTTTTAATTGTTGACATCGAAATTTAAAAATATTATAATTTAAAAACATGAAAATTTAAGATATTTATATAGATATCTGTAGTACAAGGAGGTGTTTTTCTGATGAAAAGAACTTATCAGCCAAAAAGAAGACAAAGAAGCAGCGAACATGGATTTATTAAAAGAATGAGCACAAAATCCGGAAGAAATGTTTTGAAGAGAAGAAGGGCAAAAGGTAGAAAGAAATTGTCAGCATAAGGCCGCGTATGTGGCCTTTTATTCCATTTTCAAACATAGGTAAAAACAATGATAATCATAAAAAACAACAAAGAATACAAATCTGTCTATAATTGTAAGGATTCCATATCTGATTACAATATTGTTTTGTTTGTAAAAAAAAACAATTTAGGTTATAACAGGTTTGGTTTTACTGCTGCAAAAAAAATTAAATTGGCAGTAAAAAGGAACATCATAAGAAGAAGACTGAAAGAAATAGTAAGGTTAAACGAGTGTAATTTAAAAGAAGGCTATGATTTTGTTTTAATGGCCAGGGTTAATGCTGCTGATTCAGATTACAAGAGTCTGGAAAAATCATTTTTTAAACTGATGAAGAAAAAGAAAATGTTAAAGGGTGATCTAAATAAGTAAGCTGTTAATTTTTATTATACGAATATATCAGAAATTTTCTTCGAACTCGGGAGTAAGACACTGCAGATTTTACCCCACATGTTCGCAATATTTTGTTGAAGCGTTACAAAAATACGGTTTTATAAAAGGCTCATACTTAGGAATAAAACGAATTCTCAGATGTCATCCATTTCATCCCGGTGGGTATGATCCTTTGAAATAATACGGAGGATAAACATGAATTTAGATTTTTTAGCAAAGCCAATGGGTATGCTTGTTAAATTGTTATACGACATGGTATCTGTTTTTGATACCCAATATCTTTCTGCTTATGCAATTTCAATAATTTTGTCAACCATAATATTTAAGTTGATAGTAATGCCGTTGACGTTAAAGCAGACTAAATCTATGAAAAAAATGCAGGAATTAAATCCAAAAATACAGGAATTGCAGGAAAAGTACGGAAAAGATCCTCAGACGCTTCAAAGAAAACAAATGGAATTGTACAAAGAAGCTGAATACAGTCCTTTTGCAGGGTGTCTGCCTATGTTGATTCAATTCCCTATATTAATTGCGTTTTTTTATGTTATCAGATCACCTGAAGTATATGTTTTTAAGAATCTGGAAGCATATGATTTAATAAATAAAGCATTTTTTTGGATCAATGACTTGAGATACACTGAAAATTTTATTTTTGACGGCGGAATTGTAAATGGATTGTCAATGGGTGGAATGACACTTCCGTTCATTGGAGCAGCTGTTCCTATATTTGCTGCAATATCAGCATTTACAACATATCTGACAAGTAAAATGACAATGTCAACTCAGCCAGCAGGAAATGAACAGGCTATGGCTACACAAAAATCAATGAATATGATGATGCCTGTCATGATATTTGTTTTTGGTGTACAGTTCCCTGCAGGATTAGGATTATACTGGGTTGTTTCAAATGTATTTCAGTTGATACAACAATATGTTATTATGAATTCGTCCAAAAATCCGAAGGAGGAATTAAAATAGATGAAAAATGTAACTATTGAAAGATCTACAGTTGAAGAAGCTATTGCTGCTGCCTTGGAAGAACTGCATGCTGAGAAAGAAGAAGTGCAGATTGAAGTTATCAATGAGCCTTCAAAAGGTTTTTTCGGCTTGATAGGAAGCAAGGATGCAAAGGTCAAAGTAACCGTTACAAATGGTCCGGAAGAAAGAACAAAAAAATTCTTTGACGTCTTGCTTAAAAAAATGGAGATAGAAGCTGATTACCAGGTGGATTTTTCCGACAACGTTTTAAAAGTTGACATAGTTAAAATCGGAGAAGACGATAAAGGCATAATCATAGGCAAAAGAGGTAAAAATTTAGACGAAATTCAATTTCTTCTTAATTTGATAGTGAATAAAGGCAGAGAAAATTATGTAAGAGTTATTTTCAATGTTGAAGATTACAGAGCCAAAAGAGAAGAGACATTAAAGAAACTTGCAGCAAAAATGGCAGACAAGTGCAGGTACTACAAGCACAAGGTCAGACTCGAACCAATGAATCCTTATGAAAGAAGAATAATTCATTCTACTTTACAGGACGAAAAGGACATAATCACTTATTCTGAAGGTGATGAGCCTTTCAGAAAAGTTGTAATAGACTTAAAATAAGCATATCATATAACCCGGACAACCGGGTTATATTTTATATACTAGGAATTACATGATAATACCACATGCAGCATTAAATATTTATGTACATTTGTGAAAAAATAATGTAAAATATATGTGAATTATAAAGAAAGAAACGGTGATAGGATGAACAGTGATACGATAGCTGCAATAGCAACATTTCCAGGCAATGCTGGTATCAATATAATAAGAATAAGCGGTGATGATGCACTTAGTATAGCTGAAAAAATTTTTGTCAAAAAAGGTAGAAAAACGGGCGAAGGCAATAATTTAAAGCCAAGATACCTTCATTACGGCCATGTGATAGACAATCAGGGCAAAATTATAGATGAAGTACTGCTTTCTTACATGAAGGGTCCGAATACCTACACAAGAGAAGATGTAGTGGAGATAAACTGCCATGGAGGAGTTATTTCTGCAAAAAAAATACTTGAGACAGTCCTTCTTATGGGATCTCGTCCTGCAGAAAGAGGCGAATTCACAAAGAGAGCATTTCTTAACGGTAGAATAGACCTGACCCAGGCTGAAGCCGTCATAGATATTATCAATTCAAAGACAGATTCAAGCCATGCCATATCCATGAATCACCTTGAAGGCAGGCTTTCCAAAGAAATAAACAACATAATAGAAAAAGTCATGGACATACTTGCTAACATAGAAGTAAACATTGATTTTCCGGAATATGATGAAGACGAAATCACAATTTCAGACGCAAAAAGATTTTGCGAAGAAATTTCAAATAAAATAGATAAATTAATATCTACGGCTGATACAGGGAAAATATTCAAAGAAGGAATCAAGACGGTTATATTGGGAAAACCCAATGTAGGCAAGTCATCGCTCATGAATTTTCTCCTGAATGAAAACCGTGCTATTGTTACAGAAATCCCCGGTACCACAAGAGATACAATAGAAGAATATGTGAACATAAAGGGAATACCTTTAAGAATTATAGACACTGCAGGCATTAGAGATACAGAAGACAAAGTAGAAAAAATAGGTGTTGAAAAGGCTCTAAGCAAGGTGGATGAAGCAGATCTTGTTATGATGCTCTTTGATTCTTCAAGAGAACTTGAAGCTGAAGATGAGAAAATACTGCAGTATATACAGAATAAAAAAACAATTTATATAAAGAACAAAACGGATTTGGAAAACAAGCTTAATTTGACTGATTATGAAGACATAGAAAAAGATGCAATTAACATATCTGTGGTGAACAATCAGGGTCTTGATGAAATAATTGAAAAATTAAGCAGCATGTTTTTTGAGGGAGCAATAAATCTTGATAACGAGCTTATTATAAACAACGCAAGGCACAAGAATTTGCTGGTAAATGCAAAAAACAGCCTTGATGAAGTGTTAAAGTCAATTAACAACGGCATGACCATAGATTTTGTAGAAATAGACCTTAAGGAGACAATGGAAAATTTAGGTCTAATAGTTGGTAAGTCCGTAAGCGACGATTTGGTTGACAAAATATTCAATGAATTTTGCATAGGAAAATAGGAAGAGGAAACGAAATGGAAGACAAAGTAAGAGATTTTCTTGCAGAAGAAATAGATGTGGCTGTTGTGGGAGCAGGGCATGCAGGATGTGAAGCAGCGCTTGCAGCTTCAAGGCTCGGGCTAAGTACTATCATGATAACCATGACACTTGATTCAATAGCCATGATGCCGTGCAATCCAAACATTGGCGGAACTGCTAAAGGACACCTGGTGAGGGAAATTGATGCTCTGGGTGGAGAAATGGCTTTAAATATAGATAAAACTATGATACAATGTAAGATGCTGAACCGTTCAAAGGGACCGGCAGTTCATTCCCTCAGGGCTCAGGCAGACAAAAACAAGTATCACTCTGAAATGAAAAGAGTAATAGAAAATCAGAAAAATCTTGAAGTTGTTCAGGCTGAAGTTACAAGACTCACAGTGAATGATGACAAAACATTCAATGTCTATACAAAAGTAGGAGCATATTACAGGGCTAAATCAGTAATAATCACAACTGGAACATACCTTAAGGGAAGAGTATATATAGGAGAACTTAATTATTCTTCAGGACCAAATGGTTTGGCTCCCGCAAATGAGCTATCGGAATCATTGATGGATTTGGGAATAGAACTTAGAAAATTCAAGACTGGAACACCGGCTAGAATACACTCTGATTCTCTGGATTATGAAAAAATGGAAATGCAGTCAGGGGATGAAGAGATAATTCCCTTTTCATTCATGACTGATGAAATAAATATTGATCAAGTACCGTGCTATATAACATACACTACAGAAGAAACACATGAAATAATAAGAAAAAACCTGGACAGATCTCCTCTTTATGAAGGAGTTATAAAAAGCATTGGACCCAGGTACTGCCCTTCCATTGAAGATAAGGTTGTTAAATTTTCAGATAAGGACAGACACCAGCTGTTTGTTGAACCTGAAGGTCTCGACACAAAGGAAATGTACATTCAGGGAATGTCATCTTCTCTTCCATACGAAGTGCAGATTCAAATGTACAAATCTATGATTGGATTAGAAAATGCTAAAATCATGAGACCTGCTTATGCAATAGAATATGACTGCATTGACCCGACTCAGCTTAAAACAAGTTTGGAACTCATAAGCATTAAAAATTTATTTTTTGCTGGACAGGTGAATGGAAGTTCAGGTTACGAAGAAGCAGCAGCTCAGGGTCTGATAGCAGGAATAAATGCAGCCATGAGTTTGAAAAACAGAGAGCCCCTTGTTCTTGACCGTTCAGAAGCATACATCGGAGTATTGATTGACGACCTTGTGACTAAGGGGACAAATGAACCATACCGCATGATGACATCAAGGGCTGAGTACAGGCTTATATTGAGACAGGACAATGCAGATGAAAGACTTACAGAAAAGGGCTATGAAGTTGGTCTTGTTACAGAAGAAAGATATGAGAGATTTAAAACAAAGAAACAAAAAATAGAAGAAGAAATTGAACGCTTGAAAAACATAAAAATTACTCCGAAAAAAGAAGTAAATGAAATATTGGAGAGCCTTGGAAGCGCATCTTTAAAAATGCCTTTGAGCTTATATGATTTATTGAGAAGGACAGAGCTTGACTACGACAACACTGCGGCTCTTGATGAAGAAAGACCGCTGCTAAACAAAGAAACAAAGGATTATGTTGAAACAGTCATAAAGTATGATGGATACATTTCAAAGCAGATTAAGCAGGTAGAGCAGTTTAAAAAGCTTGAAAACAGAAGAATCCCAATCAGCATTGATTATGACAGCATAGGAAATTTAAGGCTTGAAGCTAAGCAGAAACTTAACAGAATAAGACCTGATTCTATAGGTCAGGCTTCGAGAATATCAGGAGTGTCACCATCCGACATCAATGTACTTTTGGTGTACATGATGACAAACGCAGCCAAATCTCACGACAAAGGAGAAAATCTTGATTAAAACAATGGAAGAGGGTTTCAGACAACTGAAATTGCCCTACAGCTCAGAAATTGAAAAGAAGTTCGCAAAGTACAGAGATCTTTTGAAAGAATGGAATCAAAAAATCAACATTACGTCCATTGAAGATGATGAAGAAATATATGTGAAGCACTTTTTAGACAGCATTGTTCTTCTGGATGAAGGAAATTTCTGCGAAAAGAAAAGTTTAATCGACATAGGTACAGGAGGAGGCTTTCCTGGATACCCTTTAAAAATTGTCAATGACAAACTGAGTGTTACTCTTTTGGACAGTCTGAGAAAAAGAATTGATTTTCTTGATATGGTCAGGAAGGAATTGAATCTTGACGGAGTGGAACTCATTCATGGCAGGGCAGAAGACTTCGGTCAAAATCCAAAGTACAGAGAACAATTTGATATATGTGTTTCAAGAGCTGTGGCGCCTCTCAATGTTTTAGGCGAATACTGCCTTCCGTTTGTAAAAGTGGGCGGATATTTTGCAGCATATAAAAGCGAAAATATTTCCAAGGAAATAACGGATTCTGAAAGTGCTATAAACAAGCTTGGGGGCAAAATTAAAGAAATTAAGGAAATTAATCTCCCCGGTTCAGAAATTTTAAGAAAAATAGTAATTATAGAAAAAATAGAACAGACAAACAGCAAGTACCCGAGAAAAGCGGGAAAACCAAGTAAAGATCCATTAATATGAGGGGGAGAAAATTTTGATAAGCAGTATAGTAAATATAGATGTTAACAAAATAATTCCTAATAAAAATCAACCAAGAAAAATTTTTGATGACAGGGCTCTTGAAGAGTTGAGCCAATCCATCAAAAACTATGGCATTATACAGCCCATAACTGTAAGAAAAATTTATGATGATATTTATGAGATTATTGCCGGTGAAAGACGATTCAAAGCCGTAAAGCTTCTAGGCAGGGAAACTATTCCTGCAGTAATCATTGAAGTAAAGGAAGAAGAATCAGCTGCAATGGCACTTATTGAAAATTTGCAGCGTGAAGATTTGGACTTTATTGAAGAAGCCATGGCTTACGAAAGACTTATTGAAGACTTTGAGCTAAATCAGACACAGCTGGCAGAAAAACTTGGTAAATCACAATCTACAATAGCAAACAAAATGCGTATATTAAAGCTTCCTGAATCAGTAAAACAAAAAATCAGAGAAGGAAGTTTAAGTGAACGACATGCAAGAGCTCTTTTGAAATTAGATGATGAAGAGCTGCTTTTAAGCATAGTGGAAAAAATAATAAAGAAAGACCTTAATGTGAGTGAAACTGAAAAGCTTGTAAGTTCCATAGCAGAAGATGTGAACCTCAAGAAAATTAAGGACAAGCGCTATGTAAGAAATTTTATCAGTTATAAAATTTATATCAACACAATAAAGAATGCTTATAACGAAATAGTTAAAACAGGCATAGAAGCGAGATTTGAGCAGGAAGAATCGGAAGAGTTCATTGAAATAAAGGTGAAAATTCCTAAAAAAAGCATGTAGAGGGTGAAAGTATGGCTAAAGTCATAAGCATATTCAATCAAAAAGGCGGAGTAGGAAAAACAACAACAAATGTTAACCTGTGTGCTGCGCTGGCTCTGAAAGGCAAAAAAGTTCTTAGTATTGACATAGACCCCCAGGGCAATTCAACCAGCGGGTTCGGTGTTAATAAAAATGAACTTGAGTATACAATTTATGATGTATTGATTGAAGATTATGATATTAACAAAATAATATGCAAAACAAATATTGAAAATCTGGAGCTGGTTCCTGCAAACATACAGCTGGCTGGAGCTGAAATAGAGCTTACAAACACAAAGTACAGGGAGAAAACTCTTAAAGAAAAGATGAGTATGCTGGACAATAAATATGATTTTATCATAATAGACTGCCCCCCCTCATTGGGACTTTTGTCATTGAATGCGCTGACTGCTTCAAATACTGTTCTAATACCCATACAGTGTGAATATTATTCATTGGAGGGTGTTGGACAACTCATTGATACGGTTAAGCTCGTAAGAAAAAATTTAAATCCTAAACTTGATATTGAAGGAGTTCTTCTTAATATGTTTGATGGAAGAACAAATCTTTCAGTGCAGGTTGTTGAAGAAGTTAAGAAATATTTTAAAGATAAAGTGTACAGGACTGTGATTCCAAGAAGCGTAAGATTGGCTGAAGCACCCAGCTTCGGGCAGCCCATCATGCTTTATGATGAAAAATCAAAGGGAAGTGAAGCATATTTGAAACTTTCCGAAGAAATCATCAAGAATAACTAGGAGGATAACATGGCTATTAAAAGAAAAGCCTTGGGCAAGGGTTTGTCAGCATTGATACCGGAGGAACTGGAAAAGGAAGATATAAAAAGAATCGAAGAAATAGACACAAATTTAATATGTCCTAATCCAAATCAGCCTCGTAAGGTATTTGAGCAGGATAAACTTGAGGAACTGACTGAGTCCATAAAAAAATATGGTGTAATCCAGCCTATTATCGTCAGAAAAGACAATGACATATACACAATTATCGCAGGCGAAAGAAGATGGAGAGCATGCAAGAATGCAAATATCAAATCAATGCCATGTATTGTCAGGGACATTGAAAATAAAAATGCTTCTGAAATAGCCTTGATTGAAAACATACAAAGAGAAGATTTAAATCCCATAGATGAAGCCAATGCTTATGATTTTATTATGGACAGATACGGCATAACACAGGAAGAAGTTTCAAATATTGTAGGAAAATCGAGGGTTTATGTTACAAATATAATGAGGCTTTCAAATCTTGACAGCTATGTTAAGGAAAAAATAGTAAACAATGAGATTTCTGCCGGACATGGAAGAGCAATATTGAGCTTATCTCCTGAAAAACAAATTGCCATGACTAACCTTATTATAAAAGAAAATTTAAGCGTGAGGGACGTTGAAAAGCTTGTAAGGGACACGAAGAAACCAAAAAGAAGAGTTCAGCCCGAAAAAGACAAATACCTGGCATATGTTGAGGAAATGCTTACAGATAGATTTTCTTCAAGAGTAAATATTAAAAGAAACAAGAATAAGGGCAAAATTGAAATAGAATATATTAACAATGAAGATTTGAACAGAATATTAGATTTGTTGAAAATAGAAGATTAATCAGCTAAAAGGTGATTTTTCTTTTCATTTATTGACAAACGTTTACAATTTTGGCGATTATTAATATTTGAACAAACTTCAATATACTAAACAATAAAAAATCTTTACTTTTTGACAACTATAAAAAAAATGGATAAATATAATAATGTAAAAAACGTTTACAGAATTAATAAAAGTAAATACAACCAGTATTAAATTTTCTAAAATATTTAATTGGTTCATTTGATTGACATTATATTAACAAAAATATATAATGGGAACAAATATCTGTTCAAAATAAACTAGGGAGGTTATTATTTTGATTAAAGGACTTGATGTTAGAGCTAATGAAAGGCAGTTTATTGAGCTTAAAGAGTACATTGACTCAATCAGACAATCACAGGGCATATTGATGCAGACTCTGCACAAGGCTCAGGAAATTTTCGGCTATCTTCCAATTGAAGTGCAGAAATTTATTGCTCATGAGGTAGATGTTCCGCTAGCTGAAGTTTATGGAGTTGCTACTTTTTACACACAATTTTCAATCACGCCAAAGGGAAAACATAAAATAGGAGTATGCCTTGGAACAGCATGTTATGTTAAGGGTTCACAGCTGGTTTTGGACAAGTTATCTAAAGAGTTAAACATAAGTGTTGGCGGCACAACTGAAGATAACGAGTTTACACTTGAGGCTACAAGATGTCTAGGTTGCTGTGGTCTTGCTCCTGTTATGATGATAGACGGTGATGTATACGGTAAGTTGGAACCTAAAAAAATTCCAGAAATTTTGGCCAAGTATAAAGATTAAGGGGGACGCTTATGAAATCTTTGGAAGAATTGAAAAAGTTAAGAGAAGAGTCAATTAAGAATATTGAAATGAGAAATACAGATAAGGATATTAGAGTTGTTGTGGGCATGGCAACATGTGGAATATCTGCAGGTGCAAGACCGGTTCTTACAACTTTGGTTGAAGAGGTTGCTAAAAGAAATTTAGGCAATGTGCAGGTAGTGCAGACAGGATGTATTGGAATGTGCACTTTGGAACCTATTGTAGAAGTATATACTGCTGATAAAGAAAAAGTAACCTATGTTCATATTGATCCGGAAAAAGCAAAAAGAATTGTGTCGGAACATTTGGCAAACAACAATGTTGTTGTTGAGTATACAATAGGTTCAGCTGAAAAACAGTAGAAGTGGAGGAGAAGCGATGAAGATTTTCAGATCTCATGTTTTGGTATGTGGCGGAACTGGGTGCAGTTCTTCAAATTCTGCTTTGATTAAGCAAAGATTTGAAGAAAAAATTAAAGAATTAAAGTTGGATGAAGAAGTACAGGTTGTTGCTACCGGATGTTTCGGTCTGTGCGAAGAAGGACCTGTAGTTATAATATATCCTGAAGGATCGTTCTATGCAAGAATGACTGTAGAAAGAGTTGACGAAATTTGCGAAGAACATCTGTTGAAGGGAAGAATTGTTAGAAAATATCTGTTTGATGAAAGTGCAAGAGAAGAAAAAATCAAGCCTCTCAGTGAAGTAGAATTTTATAAAAAACAAAAAAGAGTTGCTTTAAGAAACTGCGGAGTTATAAATCCTGAAGATATAAGTGAGTATATTGCAAGAGACGGCTACATGGCATTAGGAAAAGTTTTGACAGAAATGACTCCCACAGAGGTAATACAGCTTGTAAAGGATTCCGGTTTAAAAGGTAGAGGGGGAGCTGGTTTCTCTACAGGAATGAAATGGAGTTTTGCTGCTCCAAACCAAGCTGACCAGAAGTATGTAATCTGTAATGCTGACGAAGGAGATCCGGGTGCATTCATGGACAGAAGCGTTCTTGAAGGAGACCCACATGCTGTTTTGGAAGCAATGGCTATTGCAGGATATGCAATTGGAGCTACAAAGGGTTTTATTTATGTTAGAGCAGAATACCCAATAGCTGTTCACAGATTGGAAATTGCAATAAAACAAGCCAAAGAAGTAGGCCTTATAGGAAAGAATCTTTTTAACACGGGTTTTGATTTTGATGTTGAAATAAGACTTGGCGCAGGAGCATTCGTATGCGGTGAAGAAACAGCCCTTATGCAGTCAATAGAAGGCAAGAGAGGAATGTCAAGGAACAAGCCTCCATTCCCGGCAAACAAGGGATTATGGGGTAAGCCTACAATCATAAACAACGTTGAAACATTGGCCAATGTTCCTCAAATTATATTAAACGGTCCGGACTGGTTCAAGAGCTTCGGTACTGCAAAATCCCCCGGAACAAAAGTATTTGCACTTGGCGGAAAAATTAATAACACAGGTCTCGTTGAAGTTCCTATGGGAACATCTTTGAGAGAGGTTATTTACGATATAGGCGGCGGATGTCCGAACAACAAAGAGTTCAAGGCTGTTCAGACAGGAGGACCATCAGGAGGATGTTTGACTAAAGATCACCTGGATATTCCTATAGACTATGACAATCTTACAGCTGTAGGCTCAATGATGGGCTCAGGCGGAATGATTGTTATGGATGAAGACAACTGCATGGTTGACATAGCAAGATTTTTCCTTGATTTTACAGTTGATGAATCCTGCGGAAAATGTACACCATACCGTGAGGGAACAAAGAGAATGCTAGAAATTCTAGATAAGATAACAGAAGGCAAAGGCACTATGGAGGACCTGGATAAGCTTGAAAAGCTAGCTGTAAATATAAAGGAAACATCATTGTGCGGTTTGGGACAAACAGCTCCTAACCCTGTTTTGTCAACGTTGAGATATTTTAGAGATGAATATGAAGCTCACGTTTTGGAGAAAAGATGTCCTGCTGGAGTTTGCCAATCACTCTTAAGATATATTATCACTATGGATTGCAAGGGATGTACAAAGTGTGCGAGAATATGCCCTGTTGGTGCAATTGAAGGAAAAGTGAAGGAAATTCATGTTATCAATCAGGATAAGTGTATTAAATGCGGCGCTTGTATGGATGCTTGTACATTCCATGCTATCATTAAAAAGTAAGGAAGGCAGGTGTTATAATTGGATAAAGTAAATGTAACTATAAATGGAATAACGGTAAATGTCCCAAAAGATTATACGGTATTGATGGCTGCAAGAGAAGCGGGAATTGATATACCAACACTTTGTTTTTTAAAGGATATCAATGAAATAGCTGCCTGCAGGGTATGCGTTGTAGAAGTTGACATTAAGGGTGTACCAATGCGTAATCTTCCTGCATCCTGTGTACTTCAGGTTCAGGATGGAATGAATGTAAGAACAAACACTCC
>NZ_CANG01000042.1:0-5130 GCF_000309315.1 Sedimentibacter sp. B4 | reverse complement strand
TTTTCAGGCCATACAGATGACTGAACTTCACCTATGTGGGCCTTCTGAAGGAAGAACATGCATATTCTTGACTGTCCGATACCGCCGCCAATGGTAAAAGGAACTCTCTCATTGATGACATCCTGATGGAACGGAAATTTAGACTTGTGCATTTGGTCTCTTTCTTCAAGCTGAGAAAGAAGGGCATCTTTGTCAACTCTTATTCCCATTGATGAAAGCTCAAGGGCAATGTCGAGAGTTGAGAAATAAAACAATATGTCGCCGTTTAATGACCAGTCGTCATAGTCGGCTGCACGACCGTCATGTATTTTTCCGTCAGACAGTTTTTTTCCAACTTCCATTAAAAATACAGCTTTCTTTTCTTTTGTAATCAGGTATTCTCTTTCCTTTGGAGTTTTGTCCGGATAAAGGTCAAGAAGTTCCTGGGTAGTTATAAAATGAATTTCTGAAGGAAGTTCATTCCTCAAGAACGGATACAAACTTTCAAGGTATTTTTCTGTAGATCTGAAAACATTGTAAATCTGGGTAACAACATACTTGAGGGTATCTTTGCTGCGGTCAGTTTTCTTTATGATTTTTTCCCAGTCCCATTGGTCAACATAAATAGAATGGATATTATCCAAATCTTCATCACGTCTGATGGCATTCATGTCTGTGTAAAGCCCTGTATATGTGTCAAAGCGGTAGCTTCCCAAAGCATTTCTTTTCCATTTTGCAAGGGACTGTACTATTTCAACATCATACTTTGTATCAAGCATATCGAAGCGAACTGCTCTTTCAATGCCGTTCAGGTCATCGTTAAGTCCTGATTCAGGTCGCACCATAAGCGGTGCGGATACTCTTATGAGTGACAGGTTTTTTGAAAGCTCGCCTTCAAAAAAATCTTTGATTTTTTTGATTGCAATTTGAGTTTCCAGCAGTGAAAGTTTACTGGTGTAGTTTTCTGGAATTATAAGGTTTTCTAAAGACATATTTCCTCCGATTTTCTATATATAATTTTCATTTTTAACTTTTTTGTTTATTAATATGAGCATTGTCAAACATCCTATCATAGAAACAGGTGCGACGTAAAATGCAGCGTATGTTCCAAGCAAATCATTTAAATATCCTGTCAGGTTAAATATGATAACATATAAAATGTTGCTTAATGTCACTGAGTAACCAATGGCCATAGATGATTTCTGTTTAAATATGGAATTGATTATGACCATCATTGTAGGGAATGTTATTGAAATAAAAAATCCAGACATGGCGATGAGCATAATTCCTTCACTTTTTAATTTAAGACCTGCCAAAATACACACGGCACCTGCAAACAAAAACATCTGCAGCCCCTTTGAATCTCCTATTTTATTCACTATGAACCCGCCTAAAAGCCTTCCCATAGCAAACATCAGAAAAAATATTGAAGCATACTTTGCTGCTGCTGCAGGATCAAGACTGTAAGAGCTTCTTATGTAGCTTATAAACCATGTATTAATAACAGCTTCTGTCACCAGTCCAAATGTTATGGCAAACATGAACATGTATATCAATGGCTCCTTGTACATTTTGTTTTTCATTGGTGAATCTTCGCTTTTTATTACCTTGATGCTTGGTGTTTTTACAATCAAACTTAATATTACCGATACAACATAGAATATCCCCAGGAACAGATATATTCTCCTCCATTCCACTCCTTGTGTAAGAAAGTTTCCATAGGCATTTTGTCCTGCAAAGCTTCCCAGACCGTATGTAAAATGGGTTATGTTCATCAATATGGATTCAAATCCTATTGACAAAACAGGAACCATGGAGTCTACTCCCACGGATATGGCTGAACGCCCGATTCCGAATATGAAATTGAAAAGTCCAAGCATAAATATGTTTGAAGTAAAAGGTGCAATTAATACACCTATGGTTGATAAGACCGAACCTGTTATGTACACAAATTTATGTCCGAATTTCTCACAAAAATATCCTCCCAGAAAACTTCCTATTACACACCCCACAGTGTTCAGCGAAAGCACAAGGCTTAATTCAGCATTGGTTATTTTGAATTCTTCAAGATAAAACGGAACAAAGTTTCCTTTGGAACTTTCAAAAAGAGCCATGATGAAGTACAAATAAAATAATGTGAATATCAGAAATATATTTTTTCTTTTGATTTTTTCACACCCCCTGAAGTCAGCTATAATAATGTATACTATCACAAATAAAATGCTTAGTAAAGCAAAATAAGTTGACTTATGAGCAGATGAAATATAAAATTGTAATAGTCTTAAGGGGAGTGATTTAATGTTTAAACAGACGCGATATGAAACGGAAAGACTATACTTGAAAATTTTAAAACCTGTATACGGCAGAGAGATTCTTGAATATTACAAAAGGAATCATAATTTCTTAAGTGAATGGGAACCAAAAAGAACTAGAGATTTTTATACCCTTTCATATCATAAAAGACAGCTTAACTATGAATACAACATGTTTAAGAACAACAGCCTTGTGCGCTTCTGGATTATAAAAAAAGAAGACAATAAAATCATAGGCAATGTTTGCTACAGCAATATTATAATGGGAAATTTCAAATCTTGTTTTTTGGGATACAAATTAGATAAGGATGAAATAAACAAGGGATATATGACAGAAGCAATAGAAAAGACAGTTCAAATAATGTTTGACGATTTCGGACTCCACAGAATAGAAGTCAATGTGGTGCCAAGGAATCAGAGGTCGTTGAAAGTCATGGAAAAACTTAAATTTGAACAGGAAGGATTTTCAAAACGCTATCTTGAAATAAACGGGGTGTGGGAAGACCACATTCATTTTGCTGTGTACAACGATAAATAGCTTTCCACTAATCGTATGGACGGATTTTGTGTCCAGCTGTTTATTAATTCAATAAATATCCGGGATTTCTGATTCACCGCTATATGTTAATTAAATAGTTCGTAGGGGCGGATCTTGTGTCCGCACGTGTGTTATTAATTCAATAATATTGTTATATTCGGGGGGACGGCAGTCCTACCCTACATTATTGAAAAAAATTGTTATCAACTGAATGGCACGATAGTGCTGTTTTTTGTTATAAAAAGAATAACTGTTCATGATTTATGATGACTTTTTAAAAATGCTATATTATAATAAAATGGTAATGATATTTGTGTATTATATATTAGCGAGGTGATATGGTGTTAACTGAATTGTCATGCAGAAATTTTGCAGCAGAGCTTGCAGCAAAAAAACCTGTTCCAGGGGGAGGGGGAGCTGCAGCACTTGCAGGAGCCTTAGGGGCTGCCCTTAATTCAATGGTTGTAAACTATTCCGTTGGTAAGAAGAAATTGCTGCAGTTTGAAGAACAGCACATGGACATTTTAAGAAGAGCAGAGGTATTAAGAAACAAACTGCTGGATCTGGTGGAAAAAGATGCAAAGAGCTTTGAACCTTTGTCAAGAGCATATATCATGCCAAAAGAAACAGAGCAGGAACAAAAAATAAAGGAAGAAACTCTTCAGAAGTGCCTCAAAGAAGCATGTGAAGCACCTTTGGAAACATTGAAGCTATCATATGAAGGAATACTTCTTCATGAAGAGCTCATAGAAATTTGTACGAAGACAATAGTAAGCGATGTGGGAGTTGGTATACAGTGTTTGAAGGCTGCCATAAACAGCGCGTATCTGAATGTACTCATAAACCTGAATTCCATAACAGATGAAGAATATGTTAAAAACAATCTGGAAAGTTCAAAAAAACTTCTCAAGGATGGCAATGAAAAAGCCGATGAGGTTTATGAAAGGGTAATTGAAATATTGAGCAATTAATTATAGGAGAATAATATGGGACTATTAGCAAAAGGAAAGCCCGTTGCAGATAAAATAACAGAAGAAGTTAAAAAAGAAGTGGAACAGTTCAAGGGAAAAAACATTTTTCCAAAACTTAAAATCGTAAGAGTTGGCGAAAGAGAAGACGACTTGTCTTACGAAAGAGCAGCTGTTAAAAGAATGAATTCCTGCAAAATAGAATGCGAGGTTCTAGAACTCTCTGCAGATATAAGACAGGATGATTTTGCACAGGAATTAAAAAAGGTTGACGGTGATGAAACTGTACATGGAATACTATTGTTCAGACCTCTTCCAAAACAAATAAATGAAAATGATGTTAAATTTATTATAAGTCCTGAAAAGGACATTGACTGCTTCAACCCAATTAATGTGGCAAAGGTTATGGAAGGTGATGAAACAGGATTTCCTCCATGTACACCTACTGCAGCAATTGAAATTCTTAAGCACTACAATGTTCCCTTGAAAGGCAAAAATGCTGTAGTTCTTGGAAGATCCATGGTTGTAGGAAAGCCTGCTGCCATGCTTTTATTGAAAGAAAATGCATCAGTTACCATATGCCATTCAAAGACAGAAAATTTGCCTGAGGTTGCTGCAAAGGCGGACATTTTAATTGCAGCCATAGGAAAATCAAACATGGTAACATCTGATTTTGTAAAAGAAGGGGCAGCAGTAATTGATGTTGGCATCAACGTCGACAGCCAAGGAAACATGACAGGTGATGTAAACACAACAGATTGCATTGAAAAGTGCGGACTCATAACACCGGTACCTGCAGGAGTGGGTTCTGTAACAACAGCTGTACTGGCAAAGCACGTTGTGAAAGCATGCAGACAAATAAACAATAATATAGAATAGAGGATGATAAAATGAAATTTATTGATTTGAGAAGCGATACTGTAACAATGCCAACAGATGAAATGAGACAGGCAATGGCAAATGCCGAGGTCGGTGACGATGTTTACGGGGACGATCCAACAATAAACAAGCTTGAAAAACTGGCAGCTGAAAAAGTTGGCAAGGAAGCGGCAATCTTTGTTCCAAGCGGAACTTTTGGAAATCAGCTTGCTCTTTTCACTCATGCAAGAAGAGGACAGGAAGTCATTATAGGTAAAAACAACCACATTGTTGTTCATGAAGTAGGAGCTTCTGCAGTAATAGCAGGTGTCCAGCTTCGTACTCTTGAAACTCAAAATGGAGCCATGAATCCCCAGGACGTGGAAAAAGCAATAAGAGTCGATGACATACATGAACCTGAAACAGGACTCATATGCGTGGAAAATGCTCATGGCTGCGGGGCTGTTGTTCCTCT
>NZ_CANG01000043.1:0-47081 GCF_000309315.1 Sedimentibacter sp. B4 | reverse complement strand
AATGTCTGCTATAAGTAATAAACTCAAATCATCTAAATATAATATAGTAAATGTTCAATAAAATGAACAAAATAAGAATTAGCTGAAGGAGGTTATTATGAATACTTTAATAAGTGCTGACAACACTTGGGCGTTGTGGTCTATTCTCATTGGCATTGCTGCAATGAGCATTTACCTTGAACAGACTTATGCCTGGGCTTCAAAGATTACCGGTGCCATAATTGGTTTGGTGGCAGCCATGCTTTTAGCCAATTTCAATGTTATTCCTACAGCAGCTCCCACATACGATGTAGTGTGGGGTTATGTTGTGCCCCTTGCTATTCCTCTTTTATTATTTGATGCCAACATCAAAAAAATCTGGAGGGAAAGCGGAAGGGTTTTAATCATGTTTTTGCTAAGTTCCATAGGAACAATTGCGGGTGTTTTATTATCATTTATGCTGCTGAAAAATTATATTCCGGACTTATACAAAATGGCAGCCATGATGACCGGTTCGTACATTGGCGGAGGTGTAAACTTTGCTGCCATGGCTGAATCATTTGGAACAGGAGAAGAGTGGATATCGGCTCTTACAGTTGCAGACAATCTTTTGATGGCATTATATTTCTTTGTGCTTCTGGCAATTCCTTCAATTGGATTTTTTATGAGAAAGTTCAAACATCCCCACATTGATGCCGTAGCTGAAAATGCAAATAAAGAAGAAGGAGAAACACTTGCTGCCCAGTACTGGGGAAGAAAAGACATTTCCTTAAAAGACATATCTTTTGCAGTTGCTATTGCTTTTGTTGTAGTATGGATTTCTACAGCACTTTCGTCATTCCTGTCCGGTGTTATACCAAAAGGCAATTTTGTGTTGAATTTGTTTAATGGCTTTTTAGGCAACAAATATCTTTTGATAACAACATTTACAATGCTGCTGGCTACATATGCTCCTGGATTCATAAATAGCATTCACGGAGCTCAGGAACTTGGAACATTTTTGATTTACATATTCCTTGTGGTAATAGGAGTTCCTGCTTCAATACCTGTTATTATTTCACAGGCACCTCTGCTGTTGGTGTTCACTGGGGTCATAGTGCTTATTAACATGATTGTATCTTTCGTATTCGGAAAATTATTTCACTTTTCACTGGAGGAAATTCTTCTTTGCTCAAATGCAAACATAGGCGGACCCACAACAGCAGCTGCCATGGCCATAGCCAAAGGCTGGAATAAACTCATAGGTCCTATTGTACTGGCTGGAATTTTTGGATATGTAATAGGAAACTATCTTGGAATATTTATGGGTAACCTGTTTCAATTAATGTAAATTAGTTTTCATAGGGGGAAATATGTTTCTGGACATACATGGTGATATTTGGACAGATGTTACAATTAAAAGGGGATTGGGAAGAAAAAACGTCATAAGAAACGATCATCTTGAAAGATTTAAAACAGGAGGAATGGCAGGAGGAATATTTGTCATATGGGCAGATCCTCCTAATGATAAAAGACCAAGGGAAAGAATTGTTGAAAGCATAAAATCAATGAGCTGTGAGCTGTGGGAAAGCAGAGATTTTTTAAAGATTATGCTTAACACAGATGATTTTTATACGGCAATGAAAGAAGATAAACTGGCTGTAATGCTGGGGTTGGAAGGACTAAGCTGTATAGGCGAAGAAGTGGATGACTTGTACACCTTGTATCAGCTGGGCTTCAGACATGCAACCCTCACATGGAATGAACAAAACGATTTAGCAACAGGTGTGAAGGGTAATCATGACAGAGGGCTTACCCGAAAAGGAAAAGAAGCAGTAAAAATAATAAATGATCTTGGAATTATGCTTGATGTATCCCATGCTAACGAAAAAACTTTCTGGGATATATGCAATGAAACAGACGCACCTTTCATGGCCTCTCATTCAAATGCTAGGGTATTATGTGATGTGCCGAGAAATCTTACAGACAATCAAATAAAAGCAATAGGTGAAAAGAAAGGTCTCATAGGCATGAACTCATTCAATGAGTTTATAAGTTTTGAACCTGAAAACATGACAGTTGATTTTTTAATTAATCACCTGGAGCATGTTGTTGAACTCATTGGAATTGACTGTGTGGCTCTTGGTTTTGACTTCTTTGACTATTTAGAAGGAGATACTACAAACAGCTTTACAAGTGATGCTTACAAAGGAACAATAGGTCTTGAGAACATAACCAAAGGCAACAACATGCTTGTAAAACTTGAAGAAAGAGGATTTTCCAAGGAAGATATAGAAAAAATAAGCTATAAAAACTTTCTTGGTCTCATGGACAGAGTTTTGAAATAAACTATTCATACTGGTAACCAGTATGAAAAATTTCATTATATTTAAGCTTTATTTTCCTGCAAGTTTTTTATTAATCAATTGCTGATAATACAATCGGAAATAAATGGATAATATTGCCTGTGTTATGATTGGGATTAACGTTTACAGATTGAAAATACAGGTGTATAATAAATGTGAACTTTATTATTAGGGGAGATAAAGTGAAAATATTATATGGGTGGGGAAGCATGAACAATAAAATTTCCTCTGATTTGCTGAGAGGACATTCTGACACTATGATTCTTAAGCAGCTTATGAATGGTGACAAATATGGTTATGAAATAACCAGATTGATTAATTCAAGTTCTGCGGTTGAATATGAACCTAAGGGAGCCACAATGTATTCAAGCCTTAAAAGATTGGAAAATGAAGGCTGCATAATCTCCTACTGGGGTGATGAATCCCTGGGCGGAAGAAGGAAGTACTACACCATAACGGAAAAAGGTAGACTGACCTATTTCGAAAATAAGAAAAACTGGGAATGTGTAAAAACTATTCTCGAACAATTGTTGTAACGATACAAGGAACTTGTGCTATGCAGGTTCCTTTTTCCTTTTGCCGCCATGTTTCTCCTTGACCATGTGTGTTATTTAAGTTATTATATAAAACGGCCGACAAATGCCGGTGAAGGAGGATATATGACACTTAGAGATCATCCTGATTATGAAATAGAACAAAAAAGACTTGAAGAAACTGTTGATTATATTGAAAACAACATAGGTTCATCGGAAAAGAACAAGGATTTGTACAAGGCTGAAATAAAGGACGCATATTCAAACCTTGATCCCACAGATTCAAGCCACAGCTACATGTCCATAATGCTGCACACAAGACTGTTGGATGAGCTGGAAAGAAACTTCGAAAGATTTGTCAAGGCAAAGGACAAACCGTATTTTGCACGTATTGACTTTCAGGAAGAGGGAAGAAACTTAACAGAAAAATTTTATATAGGCAAGTTATCGCTGCTCAGGCCTGACTGGGAAGTTCCCATGATACTGGACTGGCGTTCACCTCTTGCCAGCGTTTATTACGACGGAAGGCTCGGACATGTTACATACCTGAATGATTTGGGAGAAGAAATGTCTGGTGAGCTTCTTTTAAAAAGACAGTACGAAATAGAAAACAAACAGCTTAAAAACATAATGGATGTGGACATCACTGCCACAGATACTTTTTTACAGGCTTCACTTGGAGAAAACAAAGACAATCGCCTTAAGGACATAGTTTCAACAATTCAGGCAGAACAAAACGCCATAATAAGATCAGACATAAACAAACCCCTGATAGTCCAAGGGGTTGCAGGAAGCGGAAAAACAACCATAGCCCTTCATCGCATAGCTTATCTCATATATACATATGAAAAATCATTTTATCCTGAAGAGTTCATGATTATAGCTCCAAACAGATTGTTCTTGAACTATATTTCAGGAGTTTTGCCGGAGCTTGGAGCTGACAATGTAAAACAGACCACATATGCTGATTATGCCTTTGAACTCATTGGAAACAAGTACAAACTAACAGATTCCGAAGAAAAGCTTGTTTCCATCATCAATACAAATCATGTGGACTCACAAAATTCTGAATCAATTAAAGTTTCAGCTTTCAAGGGTTCTCTTGCATTCAAGAACATCATTGCAAGATATGTGAAGGAAATTGAATTAGGCTACGTCCCAGAGGAAGATTTCAAGCTTGAAGGCTGTACTCTCATGAGCGTAAAGGAAGTGAAAAATGCACTGCTTCGGGATTACAACCACCTTCCTCTTTATAATAGGTTTGAGCAAATTGAAAAGCACCTGAGATTTCGCCTTGATAAGGAAAAATCAAGAATTTATGATGAAGTGAAGCTATCCTATGACAAGAAGATTGAAACCATAAGAAAAAATGAACCTGACAGCGAAGAACGAAGGCTTGTGATAGTTGACTTGTTGAACATAAGGGATGCAGCCCTGGAAAAAATAAAGAAAAACACAAAGACTGCCGTAAAAAATTATATGAGTCAATTTGTGAAAAAAGATTTGTTCCACTACTACATTGAAATCATAACAAGCGAAGAAAAATTAATTGCACTGAGCCACGGCAAGCTTAGCAGTGAATTTGCATCTGTTGTGAGCAATTATTCAAAAAAAATTCTTCAAATGAATATGGTGGAACTTGAAGACCTTGCTCCTTTATTGTACCTTAAACACAGAATAATGGGCTTTGAAAATTCTGTAAATATCAAGTATGTTGTAATAGATGAGGCGCAGGATTTCAGCCTATTTCAGTTTTATGTGCTGAAAAAAATATTCAACACTGACTTTTTCACAATTCTTGGAGATTTGTCACAGGGAATACACTCTTACAGAAGCATAAAGGACTGGAAAATGGTTCTTGAAAAAATATTTGAACCTGACAGCAGCCGTTTTCTGAAACTTGAACAAAGCTACAGAACAACAATTGAAATTATGGACCTTGCCAATGAAGTCATAAAACTCATACCAAATGATGAGCTTATTCTGGCAAAGCCGGTTGTAAGGCACGGAGATGTTCCTGAAGCATCAGTCTTTGAAACAAAAAAAGAAGTGATTGCTGCAACACAAAAAATGGTGTCTGAACTTATGGCTGAGGGCTACAAATCAATTGCACTCATTGGAAAAACTCCTGAAGAATGTAAAAAGATACACAAAGAACTGAAAAAAGAGATTAATATTAAGCTTATTGAAGGCAAAGAAGAAGAGTATGACAACACAATTGTAATCATGCCCTCATATCTTTCCAAAGGACTTGAATTTGATGCAGTTATAATTATAAATATAGATGACGTGTACCAGGAAGAAGAACTGGACCTTAAGCTTCTTTATGTAGCCATGACGAGGGCCCAGCACAGACTTCACATTTATTTTAAAAAAGGGAACAACAGACTTCTGGAAAATCTTGCTGATTTATAATTTACCGGAAGCATTCCAGAAAGTGTCTGGCTGCCAGGGTCAAGTAATGATTTTTAAGCCATACAACCACTAATCCGGTGTCTATGTGTATATCCGGTACTTCATAGCTTTTTAAATTTGAATTTGAAATAAGATTAGTCCAGTCTCTTGGTACAATTGAAACTCCCATTCCCTGTTCTGCAAGAAGCAGAAGGGGCCTTGTATCTTCAATTTTACACAGGATTCTTGGCTTTAATCCTTTTTCACGGAACATGTTCACAATGTCTTTTTCAAATCTCCTGTGCACCATCAGCGGCTTTTGGGATAGTTCTTCCAGGGACAACCTACTGCCGCTTTTTTTTTCGTTAATTTCATTGCATGATACTGCCACCATTTTTTCCATTGGAAGACATATGGATTCATAATCTTCTGAATTAAAAGGTGCTCGTATTACCCCTATTTCTACAAGCCCCCTCTTTAAAAGCTCCAAAATTTCATCAGTGGTCTGCTGCCTTATTTCAAAGTCTATGCCCGGATATTGATTATGAAAAGAGAAAATTTTTTCCGTAAGGACTGTTTCTATGGCTATAGAAAGACAGCCCAATGAAAGCACACCCTTTATTCCTTTGTTGAAATCTTTCATTTCTTTTTGTGTTGCCTCTGACAAATCTAGAATTTGTTTTGCCCTGTAGCTTAAGAGCTGGCCGGCTTCTGTTATTTTGAATTTTCGGGTGGTCCTGTCTATCAAAACTACACCTAGTTCTTCTTCAAGCAATTTGAGCATTTGACTTAAGTAAGGCTGTGCCAGGTGAAGCTTTTGTGCTGCCTTTGTAATATTTCCTTCTTCAACTATTGCAAGAAAATATGAAAGTTGTCTGTTGTCCACTGTTCCTCCATTTATAATAAATTAATAATATATCAAATAGTTTTTAGATATTTTTATTATATATCATTTTCTGCTACAATGAAACAAAAACATACAAGCGTTAACATTTAATTTATGAAAAATACCAGCATTACAAAAATGTTTGAAAAAAGGTGAATTTGATGTATATTAGAAGTAACTTTTATGTTAAATTTAATGAATTTGAAAAACTCATTTCCAGGAATCTTGACAAGAGAGGATTGGATAAAGTTAATCTTACGGGGCAGATCGAATCTTGTGTGAAATCTCTCAACTTAAGTCAAACAGTGGTAATTGTAACAGGCTTTGTTATAAAATCAGCAGGAGTTGGTGAGACAGATGGACCGCCTGGTGCATTGGCTCTAGCCTATGGACTTGAAAGATTGGGTAAGAAAGTTGTAATTGTAACTGATAAGTATTCAGAGAAGTTTCTAAAAATAGGTGTTGAATTATTAAATCTTGAAGCAAGCATACATATTTTTAAAGAGAACATGGAAGACCAGCAAGCAGAACAAATTATTAATGAGTATGAACCGGATCATATAATTGCAATTGAACGGCCGGGCAGAAACATTGAGAACAGATGCTATTCAATGATGGGAGAAGATATAACTGAATTTTGTCCAAATACAGACCTGCTGTTCATTAAAGCGAAACAACATAATATAAGAACATCAGCAGTGGGTGATGGTGGCAATGAAGTGGGCATGGGAAAAGTCAGTGATGTTGTTAAAAAGCATGTGTTTAAGGGAAACATCATATGTGCACAGGTTGAGACTGATAGCCTCATTGTAGCAGGGGTTTCTAATTGGGGTGCTTTTGCAATCTGTGCAGGTCTTTGCATTACTAACAACAAAATAATCATGTATGGACGAAAAAACATACCAGGACGTATTGGAGAAAATTGTAAAAGCAGGTGCAGTAGACGGCTGCAGCAAGAAAAATGAAACAACAGTAGATGGATTGTCTTATGAAGAAAACTTAAATATTTTTATTAAGTTAAAAACAACAGCAGAAAATTCAATCAAATATAGACTGTCAGCATCATATTAAACGTCTGGAAAATAATTTTAATTAATAAGGTTGATTTGGAGGTATAAATGTACAAAGTAGATTTAAACAGTGACATCGGTGAAAGTTTCGGAGATTATAAGCTGGGTATGGATGAAGAAGTGCTTAAACACATTTCTTCGGCTAATATTGCATGCGGATTTCATGCAGGAGATCCCTTGACAATGGACAAGACTGTAGAAATGGCTGTCAGTGAAAATGCTGCAATCGGAGCTCATCCTGGATTTCCCGATTTGATGGGTTTTGGCAGAAGAGAGATGAAAATAACTGCAGAAGAAGCAAAATGCTACATCAAATATCAAATTGGAGCATTGTGGGCATTTGCCAGGAGCAAGGGCGTTAGTCTGCAGCATGTGAAGGTTCACGGAGCATTTTACAACATGGCAGCAAAGGATGCTGGACTGTCTGAAGCCATTGTACAGGCAATTTATGAAACGGATAAAGATTTAATTCTTGTAGGTCTTGCAAACAGTGAAATGATAAAAGCAGGCAAAAAGGCAAATCTAAAGGTTGCAAATGAAGTGTTTGCAGACAGAGCATACAATAAAGACGGAACATTGGTATCAAGAAAAAAAGAAGGTGCCATGATTCATGATGAAGACGAGGCCATACTAAGAGTTTTAAGAATGGTAAAGGAAGGAAAAGTAACTGCAATTACCGGTGAAGACATTGATATTCAGGCAGATACAATATGTGTACATGGGGACAACCCAAGGGCAGTAGAATTTGTTGAAAAAATAAAACGAGCTCTTCAAGCAGAAGGTGTTGAAGTTGTTCCCATGGGAAGTTTCATAAAATTATAAGATGTGAGGAAATCATGTACGACAAAGCAAAATATCTATTTTCAGGTGACAGTGCTGTAAACATTGAGTTTGGAAACAGCATTTCTGAAGAAAGCAAACAAAAAAATAAGAGCCATGGCATCTGCAATTGAAATTAATAAAGTCCATGGAATTATGGAGCTGGTGCCAACGTACCGTTCTTTGATGATACATTACAATCCTTTAGAGACTGATTTTTATAAACTTGTAAACATATTGAAAAAGATTGAAGAAAATTTAAGCAACATCAAGCTTCCCGCACCTGAGGTAATTGAGATACCTACATTGTATGGAGGCGACTGGGGACCGGACATAGAAAATGTAGCAAGATACAACAACATAACAGTTGAAGAAGTTGTTGAAATACATACATCCAGGGAATATCTAATCTTCATGCTTGGGTTCACTCCAGGCTTTCCATACTTGGGAGGAATGGACAATAGAATTGCTGCCCCAAGGCTTCAAACACCAAGGACCAGAATACCTGGAGGTTCCGTAGGAATAGCCGGAGAACAAACAGGAATTTATCCTGTATCAAGCCCCGGTGGGTGGCAGCTCATAGGAAGTACTCCCATAAAATTATTTGATCCTCTCAGAGAAAATCCAATATTGCTCAAATCAGGAAACTATATAAAATTTAAGAAAATAAACGAACTAGAATATGAAAAAATCAAGCAGCAATTGGATAATGGAACTTATAAATGCATTACGTATCCTAAAGAGAACGGAGGGGATGGACATGGGACAGTTTAAAGTTGTTGATGCAGGGTTTATGACAACCGTTCAGGACTTAGGAAGGTATTCCTACCAGCAATACGGGGTGTCTGTTTCGGGAGCCATGGATCATGTTGCTGCAAAATTAGCCAACATATTGGTGGGAAATGATGAAAATGAAGGCTTGCTTGAAGCAACAATGATAGGACCTAAAATTGAGTTTTTAGATGCTGCTGTCATAGCCATAACCGGAGGAGACCTGCAGCCTGCAATAAATGGAAAATCATTAGAATTAAACACAAGCATTGCAGTAAAGAAAGGTGATTTTCTTTCATTTAAAGGGATGAAAACAGGGTTAAGAAGTTACATAGCCTTTGCAGGCGGAATTGATGTTCCTGTTGTAATGGGCAGCAAATCAACTTTCCTGAAAGCTCAGATAGGCGGATATGAAGGAAGAGCCTTGAGAGCTGGAGACATATTAAAGACAGGAATAGCCCCCATGAGTGTATCAGGAAGAGAAATAGCAGGAAATTTCTATGACTATGGCAGTGAAATTGTGGAATTGAGAGTTGTGTTAGGACCTCAGGATGATGCTTTTACAGAAAATGGAGTTGAGACTTTTTTTAACAGTAAATTTCGTGTGACTAATAATTGCGACAGAATGGGGTACACATTGACAGGAGAAAAAATAGAGCACAGAGATGGAGCAGACATAATATCAGATGGTATTTCCATGGGGGCCATACAGGTGCCAAGCAGCGGAACTCCCATAATAATGATGGCTGACCGACAAACAACAGGCGGGTACACAAAAATAGCCAATGTCATAACTGCAGATCTTCCTAAACTAGCACAGGCAAAGCCGGGAGATGTTATAGTCTTTAAAAAATCAACCATTGAAGAAGCTCACATGCTTTTGAAGGATTTAGAAAATAAAATTGATGAAGTTAAAAAGCAATTATCTGCTAAGAACAAAAATATAGCAGAAGAAATAAAAGTGAATAACATCAAAAGTTACAATGTAAGAGTAAACGGAAAATCATATGCAGTAAAAGTAGAAGAACTCTAAAAAATCAAGGGAAACATGGATAACAATTTTGTTGAAGGGGAATGAGTAAATGAATTATCATGACTTGCATCCAAAAGAAATAAGAAAATTAATGAGAAATGAAATGATCACAACACCCACAGCAGGCATGTGCGGCGGATATGCCCAGGCAAATCTTGTTATACTTCCGCAAAAATATGCTGATGATTTTAAATTGTTTGCAGAATATAATCCTAAACCATGCCCAATACTTGAAATCACTGAACTAGGTAGTTTTATTACCATCAAGACAGCTCATAATGCAAATATTATCACCGACATACCCAAGTATTTCATATACAAAGACGGTGTGAAAACAGATGAATGTTATAATGCAGAAAAATATTGGAGTGATGATTTTGTTTGTTTCCTCATAGGATGCAGTTTTTCATTTGAGGAAGCATTGATGCGGGAAGGAATTGAAGTAAGACACATAACAATGGGCTGCAATGTCCCCATGTATAAAACAAATATACAGTGCAAAACATCAGGAATATTCAGCGGTCCATATGTAGTAAGCATGAGACCCATAAAGTCTGAGGACATAAAAAAAGCATATGAGATAACAGAAAAGTTCCCCCATGTGCACGGAGCCCCCATACATTCAGGAAATCCCGAAGAAATAGGAATAAAAGATATTAATAAACCTGATTACGGCGATAAAGTAGAAATAAAGGCAGGAGAAGTGCCTGTGTTTTGGGCCTGCGGTGTTACACCACAGGCTGCAATTGAAAATGCAAAGCCTGAAATTGTAATAACACATGCTCCGGGACACATGTTTATAACTGATATTCTCAATTCGGAAATAGAAGAAAGATTGTTTGGTTAGAAATACTAAATATTACAAAAAAGACAATAGTGTATGTATTTAACATTGCAGGCTATAACTTGAGTTTTATACCTGTTAAAAACTGTAAAATAATGTTATAATAGGTTTATTATTCTCAGAAAGGATTTGCTATGTCAGAAAACAGGAAGTTATTCTTATTTATACCTATTTTTACAGCTTTAACTCTTTTTTTTGCAGCAAGCATGTATATTGACAATACATATGGCTTAAGCCTTTATGAATATATTCATTATTCAATTCCGGTTACCGACGAAGAAGCTGAGTACCTTTCTGAAAAGGGTACTATTTATTTTTCATCAGATAAGAACGCTCCACCTTTTGCCTACATTGACAATGCTAATGGGCAGTACAAGGGTTTGGTACTGGATTATGCTAGCGCATTGTCAATTGAACTTGGCGTTGATATAGAGTTTGTTCCACAGGTTTGGGAAAATGTTTTAGGCAGCGTAATATCTGAAGAAGCTGATATGTGTGACATTTTTCCAAGTGAAGAACGCAAGAAATATTTTGCGTTTTCAGAGCCTATCTACAGTATGCGTGCTATAGCTATGACCAGAAATACAGATGAATTTATAAATGCAAATGATTTGAAAGGCTATACGGTGGCAGTCCCTGCCGGTGATTATGCAGTTGAATATATAAGAAAAAATATTGAGGGTGTAAAAATAGTAGAAACATCTGACTTGTTTGATTCGGTGAAGCAATTTAAAGAAGGCAAGGTTGATGCAGTTGTTGGGGATGAGCCTGTACTCATGCATTTTGCAGAAGAAATAGGCATAGATGACAAGGTTAAGATTCTTGATGCTGCATTGTACGATCGTGAGGTGTGCATTGGCGTAAACAAGAATGACATTCAGCTGGTAAACATATTAAATAAGGGAATATTGACTTTGAAAAAAACAAATTCCGTTGAAAAAATACATCAAAAATGGTTTGGAATTTCTGAGCCGATTTTAAAATACAGAGTTCCGGACAACCTAATGATGTTTTTCACTGTTCTTATTTCAACATTAGTTATTTTTTTCATGGGTATGGCTTTGTGGAGCTACACTTTAAAAAATGAGGTAAAAAAAAGAACAGATGATTTAAACAGAAGCAGGAACAACCTTCAGATGACTGTTGACGCATTATCAAGCTTTCTGGTTTGTGTGGATGAAAAAGGATTGATAGTTAACACAAATAGATCTTTCTGCCGCTTCATGAAAGAAGAAAACAAAAAAGTTGAAGGAATAGATTACAGAGAAATTCCAATTTTAAGCCATATAGATATAAATAATTTTAATAATGATAATGAATTTATGTTCGGCGGGCGTTACTATATGTTTTCAATTTCTGAAATAGAGCATTATGACTATAAGTACCTAATAGTAATAGAAGACATAACAGACAGTAAAATAAGTCAACAGCAGATTTTACAGCAAAATAAGATGATCGCTCTTGGTCAGTTGTCTGCAGGAGTTGCTCATGAAATAAGAAATCCTCTTGGTCTTATTCAAAATTATTGCTACATACTTAAAACATATGTTTTCGACCAAAATAAGGTTGCAGAAGATGCTATAGACGTTATTGAATCATCTGTTCAAAGAGTTGGTAAAATAGTCGACAACTTGCTTAATTTTTCCCATATGGAAAACAATAAATCAGAAGTCATAAATCTGAAGGAAGAAATTTTAAATATAGTTGCCTTAGAAAACAAGCTCAGCTTAAGGAAGAAAATTGAAGTGAAAGTAAACTGCAGTGACGGCATAAAGTTCCTGACAAAGACAGGGTCTCTGAATCATATTATTTTAAACTTGTTATCCAATTCAATTGACGCCATGGATGATGGAGGAAAAATTTTCATAGACTGCAGCGCGGAAAATGAATATTTGATGATTGATTTCAAGGATACCGGTACGGGCATAAGCAAAGAAAATCTTGAACGAATATTTAACCCGTTTTTCACAACCAAGAAGGTTGGACAAGGTACAGGCCTTGGATTGTACATAGTATATAATGAAGTTCAGAAAATAGGCGGAGAAATTCATGTTAATAGTCAGCCTTGTCAAGGAACAACTTTCAGGATGAAATTTCCATTGCTAAAGGAGACATGCTAAAATGTATGATTTTAAAATATTGGTGGTAGATGATGAAGAAGAATTCAGAAATGTATACAAGCTCATGCTTGAATTCAGGGGATTTGAAGTTTCACTTGCTTCATCTGGAGAGGAAGGGTTAAGCTTTCTTGAAAAGGAATGTTATGACCTTGTGATTACTGATTTGAAGATGGAAGGCATGGATGGTACCGAACTTTTGAAAAAAATAAAAGAAAAGAATTATAACTGTGAAGTTATTTTGGTAACTGCCTTCAGTACCGTAGAAAATGCTGTAATTGCAATGAAGCTTGGAGCATTCGGATATTTTATTAAGGGCCAGGATCCTCAGATTCTCCTAAAAGAAATAGACAAGCTTTTAAAAATAAAGGAGCTTGAAAATGATAATAAAACCATAAAAAGCAGTCTCATGAGCTTTAATTATCTGCTTGAAACACACAGTCCGAAGTTTAAGGAAGTATTGAGAATCTCAAAAAAAGCTGCAGAAAGCAATGCAAACATACTAATTTTAGGTGAATCGGGAACTGGCAAGGAAGTTATTGCTAAATATATACACCAATGCAGCAGTCGAAAGGAAGAAAGTTTTGTTGCAGTAAATTGTCAGGTTTTTTCTGATGGAGTGCTGGAATCGGAACTGTTTGGTCACGAGAAAGGATCATTTACCGGAGCTTTTGAAAAGAGGATTGGAAGGTTTGAAGAGGCTGACATGGGGACATTATTCATGGATGAAATAGGAGAACTTCCGCTTAATACTCAGGTCAAACTTTTAAGAGTAATTGAAAATAAAGCAATCGAGAGAATAGGAAGCAACAAAAGTATTGGTGTAAATTTAAGGTTAATTAGTGCTACAAACAGGAATCTGGATAAGGAAATAAGGGAAGGTAGATTCAGAGAGGACTTGTTATACAGAATTAACACAATAACTGTAGAAGTGCCAACACTAAAGGAAAGGAAAGAAGATCTTCCTATTTTAATTAATTTCTTTATGGATAAGTATCAAAACGAGATGAAGAAAAAGATAAACAAAATGGAAGACGGGCTTCTGGAAATGCTCATAAGCTATGATTATCCAGGAAACATAAGAGAACTAAAAAACATAATAGAAAGGCTTGTTGTGTTAAGTGATAATGGTATACTGAGAAAAAGAGACATGCCTTCGATAAAAGTATCTGTTCAGGAAAATCCAGAAATGGGAAGTGTAGTCGTTTTAAAACCCTTAAGAGAAATCAGACAAACTTATGAAATTAAGTACATAAAACTTGTTCTGTCAAGATGTGGCAACAATTTGAGCGAAGCTGCACGTATACTTGAAATAAGCAGGAGGCAGCTTTACAACAAGTTGGAAGAATACGGCATGTCAGAGCAATATGTGAAATAAACTTCACAGTTTGTGAAATAATCTTTACATATGAAAAAGTATGTAAGAAGAAGTCCTAATTATTCCTTTCAAATATAACCTGTTTTTGAGCAAGTTTACCTTTCTTCATCATACTTTATGAATATGGCATAATTGTTGCTATATTATTGAGCAAATGATGAAGGAGGAATACTTATGGAAAAGATTGTACAAATTAATGACTTGGTGAACAGTATTGTATGGGGACCATACATGATTGCCCTTTTGGTGGGCACTGGTATTTTTCTAAGTTTTAGACTTGGGTTGCCGCAGATTTTCAATTTCAGATTTATAATGAGAAATACAGTTGGGAAGATGTTCAAAAAGACAAGTGGTGTAGATGGTGATATTACCTCCGGGCAGGCAGGACTTACAGCTATTGCTGCTGTTGTAGGAACGGGAAATATTGCAGGCGTGGCCACTGCCATAGCCATAGGCGGACCTGGAGCAGTATTCTGGATGTGGGTTTCTGCATTCTTTGGAATGGCATCGAAGTTTTCAGAAATTGCCCTTGGTATTAAGTATCGAGAAAAAAAGGAAGATGGCTCAATTGCCGGCGGTGCAATGTATTATCTAGATAAAGGACTTCATAATAAATTCTTGTCATACTTTTTCTGCATTATGGTTATCATAACTTATTTTATAATGGGAGCTGTTGTTGATACAAATTCTATAGCGCTTTCTGTTCAGGAACAATGGGGTGTCAAACCTATAATAACAGGAGTAATTCTTTCGGCCCTCACAGCAGTGGTAATTCTTGGGGGTATAAAAAGAATGGGGCAAGTATGTGAGTTCCTTACACCATTTATGGGTGGCCTTTACATACTGACAGGCATTTCAATATTGATTCTTAACGCTACAGAAGTACCAGGCGCTATAGCGCTAATATTTACTAGTGCATTTAAACCAATTGCTGCAACAGGAGGGTTTGCAGGAGCAGCAATTGGCCAGATTGTAAAAATGGGCTTTGCTAGAGGATTATTCTCCAATGAAGCAGGTATGGGAAGTTCACCTATTATTCATAGTAGTGCTCAAGTTAACCATCCTATTGAACAAGCAATCTGGGGTGTAGCTGAAGTTTTTATAGACACTATAATCATTTGTACAATTACTGCAATAGCAATTGTGGTATCAGGTGAATGGACAACAGGTGTTTCAGGTGTCGCACTTACAATGAGAGCTTTCAACAAGACATTACCGGGAAACATTGGAAGCTATATAGTGCTTTTTTCAGCGATATTGTTTGGATACTCATGCCTCATTTCAGTAAATTATTATTGTGAAAGGGCTGGAGAATACCTGTTTGGACCTAAATGTATAAAACCTATGAGAATATTGTGGGTTATATTCATTGTGGTTGGTTCAATCGGAGGTTTGGAATTTGTTTGGGCACTTGCTGACACGGCCAATGGCCTAATGGCAATACCAAATCTTATAGGCTTGATATTCCTGAGCGGAACTGTTGTAAATTTAAAGAAGGACTTTTTTAGTAAAAATAAATCCGAGAATACAGGTAACTAAAAATAATATTATGAGTCAAAAGCAGACTGTTTTGAACAATCTGCTTTTTTGTATTATATAAGTAAATACATAAATTAGTATCCTGGGAAAGAGCATAAAGTACATTAATAATGAATATGTCAAAATACAGGTATGATTTTGACAATTATGTCCTCAGAGGATATAATTGTATTTGAAATTATTTATTATTGATGAATAGAGGAATTCAATTGAAAAACAGATGGATTTATCCTAAGGTGGAAAAGAAACTTAATATAAAAGAAATACCGGAAGTTGTACAAGCAATACTTAGTAATCGCGGATACACAACAAAAGAAGAAATGGAAGAATTTTTAAACTGCGACATAAATTCGCTTTTGGATACATCCCTCATGAAGAATGCAGACAAGGGTGCTGATTTGATAATTTCAGCTATAAAAAACAATGAAGGAATTACAATAGTCGGTGATTACGATTGTGATGGTGTATGTTCTACTGCTTTTGGAATGATCACATTGAAAAAGCTTGGAGCAGATGTTAATTATTATGTCAATGACAGGTTTATTGACGGATACGGAATCAACAAAAATGGAGTGGACTGCATATTAAAGCAGTTTCCAAACACCAGTCTTATATTAACGTGCGACAATGGAATTGCAGCCAACGAAGCAATTGATTATGCAAAGGAAAAAGGACTCACTGTTGTGATTACAGATCACCATGAGCCTGGAGAAAAAATTACCGGCGGCGGATGCTGTAATTGATCCTAAGCAGAAGGACGACACATATCCGTTCAAGGGATTGTGCGGAGCTGGGGTTTTGTTCAAACTAATGCTTCTTGTATACAAGAAACTCAATGTTAATATAAATAAAGTGTATTGGCACATGGACATTGTGGCGCTGGCAACAGTGGGAGATGTTGTTCCATTGGTGGGCGAAAACAGGATTATAGTTCAAAAAGGATTAACTATAATAAACAACAATCCAAGTCCTGTATTTAAAATGTTCAAGGAAATATGCGATGTTAAGACAGAGGTCAATTCTCATTTTGTCATGGGATTCATTTATGTGCCCATGATAAATGCCATTGGAAGAATAGTGGGCAAAACTGACAAGGCAATAGACTTGTTTCTTATAAACAACAAACAACAAATCATAGAGTATATAAATTTCTTAAAAAAAGTAAATGAGACGCGAAAGTCTATGACTGAACAGCAATACAGCACTGCAGAAAAAATTGTGGAAAATGATGTGCTTAAAAATGTGCTGGTTGTATATGACAAGAGCTTCCATGAAGGAATAATAGGTCTCATAGCAGGAAGGCTCAAGGAAAAATACAACAGGCCAACAATAGTGTTCACTGACAGCGAGGAAGGATTGCTAAAGGGTTCAGGAAGAAGCATCGACGGATTTAACCTGAAAGAAGAGCTTGACAAAATAAGCCATCTTACTGTAGGTCATGGAGGACATGCCAAGGCAGCAGGTCTTACAATTGAAAAAGCAAATTTATCAGAATTTGCAGAGACAATTGTTGCTTTAGGCGAAGAAAATCTCACTGAAGAAAACTTCGTCAAGACATATCAGGTAGATTATGTGTTGGATCCGGATAACGTGTATGATGACATATGCACGGAGCTTAAGATGCTTGAGCCCTATGGAGAGGGATTTCCAAAACCAAATATTGTTCTGGACAATTTTGAAATTACAGGGCAGCCATTTTACATGGGAAAAGAAAAGCAGCATATAAAATTCAGGGGAAAGATGCTAAATGTTCTTATGTGGAATGAAGCTGAAGAATACAAGAGAATTGGTGAACCAAACAAACTGACAATACTGGGATTTCCTGAAACAAACACATTCAACAACGTTACAAGCCTTCAGTTCACATGCAAGGATTATCAGGTATCTTATTGATTTTACTTAATATTGCACTTTGTTCATTTTAATGATACAATGATTTGCATAATGACTTGCATATACTGTCCAAGGTATATGATTCTAGGGTTATTACTATAATACTTAGGTTTATTTAGGAGGCAATATGTTTTTTAATTTAAATAAATGTGTGGGGCATATTACTGAAAATGCAATAAAGCAGATCTCGGAAGCCTTCGGCCGCAGGCTGCAGAATTCAGGTATAACACGTATACAGTGGATTGCACTATATTATGTAAAAACCAACAAGCGAATTTCTCAAAGAGAGCTTTCTAATCTTATGAATGTACAGGACTCAAGTGCGGGCAGGCTTATTGACCGCTTGGAGAGAGATGGTTTGATTGAAAGAGAACGAGATAACAGCGATAGAAGGGTTGTTTACATACAACTTTCTGATGCAGGTGATAAACTTATTTCTGATTTAATGCCTATAGGTATTAAATTCAATGAAGATTTGGTATCAGGAATTGATGAAAACGAACTTATAATTTATGAAAAAGTTTTGCAAAAGATGATTTTAAATACTAAAAAATAATTATTAAAACTGCTTACCAGCGCAATTAAATGAGGGTAAGCAGTTTTTTTATAAATTTGTAAAAAAATTGTTTGCAATTTAACAAATTGTTTGCTATACTTAACATTAATAATTGCTATGCTTAACATTGCATGGACAAATAAAATTGAGGAGAAAAAATATGGCTTATAATGTTAGAGAATTACTTAATTCATTCGTGGGTGGACTTGAAAATCTTGCAACAACAAATCCTGAAAATGTAGGTGCATTTATGGGATTGCTAGGCGCTTCTTATGAACCGAAGTCCATTGACCTTAAGACAAAAGAATTGATGAGCGTGGCAATCGGCTGTTTCACAAGATGCGAGTATTGCATTGTTTATCACTCATACAAAGCTTTTGAAGCAGGTGCAACAAAAGAAGAAATATTAGAAGCTGCTATGATTTCAGTGGCTTTTGGCGGTGGACCATCTATGGCATATGCAGTAACACTGCTTAATGAATGTATTGTAGAATTTGAAGGCGATTTCAAATAAAAAAGGAAAATCACTTTTATTGGAAATTATATTGGAGGCCTTAAGAAATGAAATATGATTTAATAATAGAAAAACTTTCCGGACACGACACGTCCGGAAAAATCGGAAAAATAAATAAAAAAGCCGGAGATGCTTTAAATGCAGGGGACACAATATTTTCAATAGAGTCCGGAAAAGGAACAATTAAATATACATCGCAATATAAGGGTGTACTAGAAAAATTATCAATTACCGAAGGCGATATAGTAAAAAAGGGTCAGGTTGTTGGAACTGTTGAAGGAGAATTGTTTAAAGAAACAGAAACTGTGAAGGCAAAGCCCACCTATTCCTTTGGTCTTGCAAAGCCTGTACAAAAAAGCTATGAAGTCGATGTAGCAATTGTCGGTGGAGGCCCTGGAGGTTATGTTGCTGCCATAAGAGCAGCCCAGGGTGGAAAAAAAGTAATTATAATTGAGGAAAACAGACTTGGCGGGACTTGTCTCAACCATGGATGCATTCCTACAAAAGCACTGGTAAGCAGTGTAGAGACTTTAGAAAAAATAAGACGTTCTGAAAGTTTCGGAATAGAAGTAGGAGAAGTAAAGTTTTCTCTTGATAAGATAATGAACAGAAAAAATGAGGTAGTCAATACATTGGTTTCAGGCATTGAGCACCTGATGAATGTTCATGAGATAGAATATTTAAGTGGCAAAGCCGAGGTGAAAGATTCAGAAACTCTCACTGTGAAAAACAAATCCATCGATGCCACTATAAAATTCCAAAAATTAATCATAGCTACAGGATCAAAGACAGCTATTCTTCCAATTGAAGGTGCAGACAGTGAAGACATCCTTACAAGCCAGGATTTGTTGGAGATGACAGAAGTACCTTCATCACTTACAATCATTGGTGGGGGAGTTATAGGTATGGAGTTTGCCTTTATCTATAATGCTTTAGGCACTAAGGTAAATGTAGTGGAATTCTTCCCACAGATATTAAATAATATGGATGGGGATGTAGCAGAAGTAATTAGAACATCTGCCATTGAAAAAGGAATCAATATCTATGAGAGTGCTAAGGCATCAGCTATTAAATCTGCATTAGATGGAACAAAAATTGTTGAAATTAATGAAAACAATGAATCAAAATATCTTATAAGTGAAAAAGTAGCCATGGCAGTTGGAAGAAAGGCAAATCTTGAATCCTTAGACTTAGAAATACTAGGGGTAGAGCTTAATGAAAGACGCAACGGCATAATGGTTGATTCCCATATGAGAACGAGCAATTCAAATGTATATGCAATCGGTGATATAACAAATAAGATACAGCTAGCTCATATAGCTTCCCATCAAGGAATTGTAGCCGCAGATAATATAAACGGAATTGAGAATGAAATGTGCTATGATTTAATACCAAGTGCAATATTTACAATGCCAGAAGTTGCACATGTTGGATTAAATGAAAAAGATGCAGATACTCAAAACATTGATTACATGACAGGTAAATTCCCATTAATGGCAAATGGTAAGGCACAAGCAATGGGAGAAACAGAAGGCTTTGTTAAACTTATTGCGAACAGGGAAACAAGAAAAATCATAGGCGGAACAATAGTTGGTGTTCATGCTACTGACATGCTTAGTACAATCAGCAACATAATAACTTCAGGTTTGACTATTGATAAGGCTGCACACGTTATATACGCTCATCCTACTACAGCTGAGTCCATTCATGAGGCATTGCTGAATATTGATGGCCGAGGAATACATTTTGCATAAATTTAAAGTATATCTCTCAGAATCCTTTGACCCTAAATTCAATTTATCAATAGAAGAATGGCTGATGGATTGCAGTGAGCCTGATGAAGTAATATTGTTTCTGTGGCAAAATGAAAATACCATTGTAATTGGAAGGAATCAGAATCCCTACAAAGAGTGTGACGTTAAGAAGCTTAAAGAAGATGATGTCTGCCTCATAAGAAGATTGTCAGGTGGTGGTGCAGTGTACCATGATCTTGGAAATCTAAATTTCACGTTCATAGCATCTGATAGTAATTATGATGTAGAAAATAATTTAAAAGTGATTATAAATGCTATTGATAAATTTGGAATTAAAAGCGCATTTAATGGCAGGAATGATTTACTTGTGAATGAACGAAAGTTCTCTGGTAATGCATTTATCAGTGACAAAGGCAAAAGCTGTCATCATGGAACCATGCTCGTAGATGTTAATTTAGATAAGTTGTCAAGATATTTAACTGTGTCTCCTTTAAAACTAAATTCAAAAGGGATTGAATCTGTATTATCAAGAGTTTTAAACCTGAAAGAAATATGTCCGCAAATGACCATTGAAAGTTTAAAAACTGCTCTCATAACAAGTTTCAATGAGTTTTACAATACAGAGACTAAACCAATCACTCTAAATGAGAATGAAATAGATGTAGCAAAGTATGTAGCAAAGTATAAATCGTGGGAGTGGAACTATTCAGAAAGTCCTGACTTTTCATTAGTATTAGAGAATAAGTTTGATTGGGGAATTTTTGAAATTAATTTAGAGCTTTCAGATGGAAAAATAACAAATTGCAGAATATTTACAGATTCCATTGAACTTGAAGACTTTAAAATCTTAGAAAAATCACTTGTTAGTGTACAATTTAAAAGAAGTGACATACTTTGTGTTATTGAAAAATACATCAGAAGTGGAAAAATCAAGCAAGGACTCTGTAGCTTCATTAGCGATAAAATACACATATAAACTTAACAACCTAAATAAGCCTTCACATGACAATTGAAAGTCATAGAAGCATTTTAGCTTTACTATATTTTATTAATGCATATGAAAAACCTGCAAATAAATGCAGGTTTTTTTATACAAATTGTTATAATGCTTTGATTTATATACATTTAATCATGTTTGGTTACATTTTAGTTACACAATTTATATAAAAAATAACCTTATTGCTTGCATTAACCGATTATACATGTTATAATTACATTGTTAATTTATTAACACGACATTATACTTTAAACAAAACTTAAGAGGAAGGTATTTTTATGATAGCGTTTTTAAAGTTATCACCAGTGTTTCTAATGGCTGGACTTATGATAGCAAGCAACTTGGGTACATTAGGACTTGACATTTTACAAATTGCACCGATTGCGGTTGTTTATGCGGCCATTATTGCTGCACTTACAGAAAAGGTTAAATTTGGTGAATTGGTTGATTCCGCAGTTAACAATGTAAAAGAAATGCAATTGGTGTTTTTCATTTTAATGCTGGCTTATGCTATGGCAGAATCATTTATGTCAACAGGAGTAGGTGCTGCTATAATCAACTTGGCATTAGGTCTAGGAATATCTGCAAAGACAGTTGCAGTTACATCCTTTATAATAGCAGCCATTCTTTCGGTAGCAACAGGTACTTCTTGGGGAACTTTTGCAGCATGTGCGCCGATTTTTTTATGGCTGAACCACATAGTTGGAGGAAACCCCGTAATCACAGTTTGTGCCATAGCAGGAGGAGCTTGTTTTGGAGACAATATAGGATTAATCTCTGATACTACTGTTGTAAGCTCAGGAATCCAAGGTGTACAAGTTGTAGACAGAGTAAGAAGTCAAGGCCCATGGTCACTTTGCTGTCTTGTTCTTGCTGCGGTATGTTTTTTAGTGGTAAGTATGGGCATGCCTGGTGAAGTAGGCAATGCAGCAGATGCCATAAACCAAATTCCTAAGGAAGTATATGATGCACTGGCAATTGAAAGACCTTCGGCAGTTGAACTTCTGAGCCAGGTTAAAAATGGAGTGCCAATGTTTATGATAGTTCCATTAATACTTGTATTGATTACTGCTATAAAGGGTGTGCCAACTTTGGCATGTCTGGGAGTAGGGCTCATTTCATCATTGATATTCGGATTGTTTGCAGGAACAGTTACCTCTATTCATGAATTCCTGGACAATATGATGACTGGGTTTGCAGATGCAGGATCATGGGTTATTGTTATGATGATGTGGGTTGGTGCATTTGGAGGCATTATGTCAAAGATGCATGCATTTAAGCCATTGTCTGATTTTATTGCAAAAACAGCAAAAAGTGTAAGACAGTTGATGTTTGCCAATGGAATTTTGTCTTTGGTAGGAAATGCAGCATTAGCAGATGAAATGGCACAGATAGTAACCATTGGACCTATAATCAAGGACTTGACAGATGAAAATGTAGAAGCAAGTCAAGAAGACATGTATAAATTGAAGTTGAGAAACGCAACTTTTTCAGATGCATTAGGTGTTTTCGGTTCACAGTTGATTCCGTGGCATGTTTATATAGGATTCTATGTTGGAATTGCCAACGCAGTATATCCACTGTACAACTTTGTTTCATTTGACTTAATAAGGTATAATTTTATGGCAATAACAGCCGTAGTATCAATTTTACTGCTGACATTGACCGGTTGGGACAGATTTATTCCGTTATTTAAACTGCCGTCTGAGCCTGATGTTAGATTGAAAAAAAGGGCATAAGAGGGAAATATCTATCAATTAGTAAATTGTATTGTTTTAATAAATAGTATAGAATCTAAGTATAATGTTAAGTAATCTAAAAATTAAGTAATAAAAGAATATAACATAATTAAAAAGGATAGAATTTAAAATTCTATCCTTTTTATGTGGATGTTGTTTACTGCTAATGTTTATGATTTTTTTAATTGTTATTGTAATTTTCAATAAAAACCTTTACAACATGTGGATCGAACTGTGTTCCGGAATTATTCTTGATTTCTGCCATAGCTTCATCAACAGACATTGCCTTTCTGTATATGCGGTTCTCAGTCATGGCGTCATATGCATCACTGACAGCCAGTATTCTTGAAAGAAGTGGTATATTTTCTCCCTTTAGCCCTTTAGGGTAGCCGGATCCATCCCATTTCTCATGATGACACAGAATATATTGAGCTACAGGTTCCAGCTCCGGAGAAGACATTGCTATTCTATATCCAATTTCAGGATGTTTTTTCATTATTGAGCTTTCAATATGGCTTAACTTTCCGGGCTTATTTAAGATTCTATCGTCAATTCCTATTTTTCCGATATCATGAAGCATTGAAAAAAGTTCCAGCTCATCGAGTACATTAGGAGGAAGCCCCATATTACTCCCGATTTTTCTTGAAATAAACGCAATTCTTTTGGCATGTTCCTCAGTTTCATGACTTCTTTCATACATTGTAGCCATTATTGAAGATAAAATTGCACTGTGAGAACTTTTGCTGTTGAGAAGCTTTCTGTTGTGCATTACATCGCTTGCATCTTTAAGAGCTTTGTCTATACTTTCATTTGCATTTTCTTTAGTGCTTATGCCACATGAAATACTTATATCAAAGGCTCGGTCTCTTATTTTTTTGTTGTGCGCTTCACAGCAATTTTGCAGTTCACGCTGTACATAGGCACCTTCATAATTGCTGGTGTTTTTCATAATAATGCTGAATTCGTCACCTGCAGTCCTAGCTATGATGTCATTTTTCCTGCAGCAGCTCTCTATTATCTTAGCTGCTTCCTTAATAACCTGATCACCTTCATCATATCCAAACGCATCGTTTATAAGGCGCATTCCGTTGATATTTACTATCATGATAGTTACTGGAAGGCATTCATTCATGTTGTCCAGTCGATTTTTCTCATCATCGAAAAATTTCCTGTTGTATAAGTCTGTTAAAAAATCATGTTCGCTTAAATACTTGACTTGTTCTTCCCTGTCTTTTCTATCTGTAATATCAAATATGATACCTTCTAAAGCCTCAATTTTACCGTCTTCATTATAAATGCTCTGACCGATTTCTGATACCCACTTGCATTCTCCGGAAGCAGAAACAATTTCATATTCATATCTGAAAGGTGTTTTTAATGTCTGTACTCTTTCCCATTCCTTCCATACAATACATCTATGCTCAGGAGCTATTATATCACTGTAGGAAAGTGTTTTGTTGTTTATGAATTCTTCTGGATAATAACCTGTTAACTTAAAACATCCATCTGCAAAAACTGCATAGTTCTTAATTTGTCAGGGAGGCAGCGATATGCTGTTCCTGGCAGATGAGAAAGCAGGACGGCCTTGCTTCTTTCGCTTTCTCTTAATGACTCTTCGGCCATTTTTTTGTTAGTTATATCCTGAACAATGCACATTCGGGTTTGAGCATTATTGCCCAAATCCAGCCTTGCTATGACCATGTTAACCCATGTATATGATCCGTCGGGTTTAATATATCTTTTTTCCATTGAATAATTGTCTATTTCATGTGCCAACAACCTTTTTAATTGACTCATATCATATTCTATGTCATCAGGGTGAGTTATGCTTTTCCAATCAATGCCTGCCAACTCTTCCTTTGTTCTGCCCAAAATGTTCTCATACGTCTTATTGAAAGGCTGAAATTTTGGAGAAAATTCTTTGGCAAATTCGTCTGAATCGCCTATACTTATGCCTAATGGTGCTTGTTCAAGTATTGTTCTGAAAAGCAGTTCGCTTTCTTCCAACTGCCGTTTCATTTCATCAAATTTTATTTTGTCACTTCTTAATTTTATATTTTTTTAATTAATATAGAAAAAAATAATACTATTATAAATATGAAAAACAATGGGACATAAGAATGTATGGTATATACAAATGATGATTCTGCCATATTGTCACCTATGTAAATTTATTATTTAGCTACATAAACTATTATCGTCAGAATACGATATTTATTAAGTATGAGTTCTGCATCATATTTCTTATATATTGTTAGATTGTCAATTGTATCAATAGATTTTGCAATTAATTTGTTGATTTTTGACAATATTCGCAAACTTTTTCTTTTAAAAGAAGCAAAATAATGTTACAATCTGTATAAAAATAGGTCATACTTAGATTGATAAAAAGATTATATAAAGAATTTCATTAAAAGGATATCTGAAATATTGTTTAGGTTCAGAGCTGGTATAATACTTGAAATCAAGATTTATAAACATTAAGAATATAAATATGATCATACTCCTTATTACTGCTTTTCTTATTTCATTTAGCAACAATTTTGATTCTTCATTTGATGAATTCGAAGAAACTGCAAGAGCAAGAGGAAATATTCTCAGAGAGCATGTTCAAATAAGCAGCAGTTTTATAAAAAGTATGGCAATATACGGGAATCTATTTTTTGAAAATGAGTATGTCATTGACAACAAATATTTAAGCCTATTAACATATGAAGAAAAAACAAATACTTTCAGCTTGGATTCCATCAAAGATACTCAGCATGAAAAAGAAACAGGAAACATAACAGGCGTCGGACAGATTCCAGAAAAAGGAATGGTAAGAAATGAAATAAATCTCGCACTGCAATACAATAATTTCTTTTCCAGCCATTATGAAAAGTATCCTGATGTGGCGTGGCTGTATTACACAAGTAATAATAACTTTATAAATATGTTCCCTTGGGTTTCATCAAAAGACTTTAAATATTCAGAAAATCTTAAAACGGTGGAATTTTTTAAGGTGGCAAATCCTGAGAATAACCCCATGCGTAAAATAATATGGACTTCCGCATATGTTGATCATGCAGGCAAAGGGATGATGGTTACATTGTCGGCTCCGGTATATGACGATGATACATTTAAAGGTGTTGTGTCTTTGGATTTAACAAATGAATGGCTTAACAACATTATAAATTCAAACTATGATAGCTACCTGGTGGACGAAACGGATACAATTCTTGCAACCAGCAGCAAAAGTATGTCATCTGATCAAATTTACAAAATATATGATTTAAGTGAAGTTTCTAAAAGTGATGTAGAAACTATGAAAACTTATGAAAAAGAAACAGTTCATAGATTGGGCGGTTATTATTTCTATTATGCTTCTTTTGATGACACACCATGGAATTTATTTATTCGAGTACCTGTTTGGAGAATTTCAGTTGAAGCATTGGTAAAAACATTTCCAATACTGGTCATAAGTCTATTGCTGCTTATTTCAATACAACAGGTTCATGAACGTAAAAAAAGCGAGTTAGCAGTGAAAAAAGAAAGAGAACTTTTTAAAACCACTCTTTTCTCAATCAATGAAGGAATTATTGTCACTGATAGTAATGGCAAAATAACCCTTATGAACAATATTGCAGAACAAAGAACAGGGTGGAAAAAACAGCAGGCGTATGGTCAAGACTTCCAAAATGTGTTTAACAGCATTAATTCTAATACAGGTCTTAAAAGCATAAATCCGGTTAATTATGTGCTTGAAACAAAAGAAAATTTTGACTTTGAACAAAATACCGCACTGATTTCAAACAACGGATCTGAAATTTATATAAGGGGCAGCGCAGCAGGAATTATTTCTGACGACAATTCCATAAGGGGAGTTGTAGTTTCATTTAAAGACATGACAGTTGAATATGAACAGGAAAAAGAAATTGAAGAATTTCTCAATATGAATCTTGATATGCTATGTGTCACAGACACTGGCGGGATATTTCACAGGATTAATAAGAAGTTTGAGGATGTTCTAGGTTATAAGGCTGAATATCTTTATGGAAAGAGTATTTTTTCGTTTATGTACACAGAAAATGCAGATAAATCAGCTGCAAATGTCACTGATGAAAAACATATACCTTCGGATTTCATAAGCAGGTTTCTTTGCAGGGACGGTTCATATAAATTTCTTGAATGGCACACACAGACAAGTATCGGCAAATACATATATTATTCTGCAAGAGATATTACAGAAAAAGTTGCTACTGAGAATAAATTAAGAGAAGATGCATTTAAAGATCAGCTGACAGGCATCAACAACAGACGTTTATTTGATACAATTATTGACAATGAAATTGATATGTCAGAAAAAAGCAACAAACCACTATCAATGATATTGCTTGATTTGGATAATTTTAAAATTGTCAACGATACATATGGGCATCTTGTTGGTGACGAACTATTAAGGCAATCAGCCCAGACAGTAAGCAGCATCATACGCAAGTCTGATATTTTTGTGAGGTACGGAGGCGAAGAGTTTGTGATATTGATGTCCCAGACATCAGAAGACGGAGCTGTTTTACTGGCTGAAAAAATACGCACTGCTCTGGAGGAAAAAATTTTTACTGTTGCAGGCAGACAGACTGCAAGCTTCGGCGTAGCTGTAAGAATGAAGGGTGAATCTTTTGAAGACTGGTATCAGCGCCTTGACAAAGCCCTATACAAGGCTAAAGAATCCGGAAGAAATAAAGTTGTCGCAGCAAGTTCAATGAAATAAATATACCCCGCAGACTAAAAGTAGACTGCGGGGTCAGATTGATGGCAACGTCGTGGTTTGTCACTGTGGGGGTAATTTTATATATAGTATACAAATTAGTTGTGAGATGTATTTATTTTATATATTTGTCACTTATTAAAACATCACCAAGGATATCTGAAGGAATTTCAAATTCCAGTACTCCCATATATCCAGGTGCAACTTCATATTTATCAAATGAAATAATAAGTTTATTTTCACTATTTATATAAAAGCTCTGATTGTTTGATATTTTGTTAAATACAGCCATCGATGAATCTTCGATGCCCTCAATCCAGTAAACATTGTATTCATCGATTTCATGCTGTTCAATCATTTGTTCCTTTATATTTTCGCTTATGATATCAATGTAGCTTTCATCCTTGAAAAGGCTTGGGAGAGTTATCAATATTTCATTTTCCTTGTCAATGGTATCATATTGAAAAGTTGTGGAAGAAGAACCAACCGTATTGACAACGTAACGCCCCACTGACAATATTTTGTCTGTATCTGTCTTTACAACATAACCGCTGTCAACGCCAAGGTGACCGCCGTTGTTTGCTTTCATACTTTCCATGTCTTTAGTAAATTGTTCATACAGCAATTTATTTTCTTCCAGATACTTTTCATTGAGACTGCTTTCAAGTTCCTTGTTTTCGAGACCTTCTATTGCAGGTGTCTTTATGTCTGCATTATATGTGTCTTCATTTATATTATATTCTCTGAATGTCAAAACCCTCACTATTTTGTTTATCACAGGTATTTCTGAAAGCGTAAGAGCCAATGCTTCACTTGTGTTAATTCCTACGGTGAAAACCGCTGCAATTACTGCTGCCGTAGCTGCCGTTGTTTTTGCTATTTTTAAGTATTTTTGTCTGTTCATTTTTTTCTTCCCTTCCATTAATGATATTCTTACTGCAAAATCCAATTCTTCCGGGATAACTATATTCATGTAATCATTTTTGAACTGATCTATATTATTATTTTTCATGGCAATCCTCCATTAATCATTCATTTCAATTCGAAGCTTATCCAGCGATTTATATAACCTGGTTTTAACCGTATTCACATTTTCGCCGAGTATTTGTGCAATTTCTTCTATTTTTAAATCTTCAAAAAATCTTAATATTATAATGCTGCGGCAGTCGCCGGGCAACTCATCCAGTGCATTATTCAAATCAATATTTTCATATTCATCAAAAACACAATCATTAAAAGCAGCAATGTTTTCTTCATCCATGGTTACCACCTTTTTTTGTTTCCTAAGAAAATCCAATGATGAATTGATTAATATTCTGTAAAACCATGTCTTCATATATTCTGAATTTTTCAAGGTGTTTAAAGAAACATATGCCTTGAATACAGCTTCCTGCACAATATCCAGCGCATCATCAGCATTTTTTACATAACTGTAAGCTATCCTGTAGTGCTTCTCCTTATTTTCTATAACATAATCTTCGTATTGTTTTTCTAATTTCAACCTAGTTCGCACGAATTTCACCTTTCCTTGTATTGATGCACATCATAATTGTCTTAACAGTCTATAGACGAAATACGGATTCAAAAAGTTTTAAAAAATAAAAAATATTTCATGTAGTATCAGATTAAATAAATACCATAAATCTAATCAAGATGTAAAGCAAATAATTTGTGAGCGAGCAGAATGTGAAAATTATTTAGTATAACTAAAATATTTAGCTGAGATACATTTTGTAGATAAAACAAATGCAGAAAACATAATTAATAAAAGTGATAACAGAATACATCGTTCAAACGATATCGGAAGAGGAAATGACACCCAGTTTGATGTATTATCGGTTGATGAGCTTGGCAATCCCACATGGAGTGCCCAGATGAAATTTTGTGGTAAATTTGGAACTCCTCAAGAAATTAAAAAAAGTTCTGAAGATTTAGTGGAAAAGATGGCTTGCGATAAGTGGGAAAGATATAGAGGAAACAAAGTTCTAGTTCCAAAAGAGCAATATGAAATTGCAAGAGACTATGCTAAGGACACAGCTGATAAATTATCAGAAACAGCTGATAAATTCAGGAGTGAAGGAAACTTGGAGAAAGCTGATTTGTTTGACCAAAAGGCAGCCAAATTCATTCAAGTGTCAAAGGATTTGGAAAATAGCGGAATAACATCAAAAGAAGCTATTTTTATACGTGAACATCCTAAACTGGCAACTGCAAAATATGTTGCAAAGACTGCACATCGTTCCGGCATGGAAAACGCCAAAAGCGCAGCAGTAATTTCCGGAGCTATTTCAGTTGCTCAAAATGCTGCAAGCATTATAAAAGGAGATAAAGATGTTTTAGAAGCGGCAAAGGATATTGCATCTGACACAGCAGGCGGTGCAGCAACAGCTTATGTAATAGGAGCAGGAGACACTGCTGTAAGAGGTTTTATGGAATCAAGCAGGAACAGTGTGTTTGTAAACTTATCAAAATCAAACATGCCTGCAATGATTGCAACGGCTACAGTACAAATAAGCAAATCCCTTCTTAGATATGCTAACGGGGAAATAGACAGCTTACAGCTTGTGGAGGAATTAGGAGAAAAGGGTACAGGCATGGTGGCTGCAAGTTTTGGGGCAGCCATAGGAACAGCTGTTTTTCCAGGCATCGGTACTGTTATAGGAGGCATGGTAGGTTATATGACAAGTTCTTCCATTTACAGCGCTTGCATGCAGGTTTTAAGCAATGAGCGTTTATCATGGGAAAGAAGAGAAAGGATTCATGCAATTTCTTCTGCCGCCATCGAATCAATGCAAATGCAGGGAAAAGAACTTTTAGAATTAACTGAGCAGTATTACTCAAACAGGAAGCAAGTTTTTGAAAAGAGCATGTCAATGCTTTCATTGGCCAGTAAAGAAAACAATCTTGAGATGTTCACACTGGGTCTAAATAATATAGCTGTTGAAATGAGAGGAGCTTTACAATTTAAAAACTTCGAAGAATTTGACAGTTTTATGCTGGACAAACAAGCAATATTTGAATTTTAATAAAAAGGAGATAATATGCCAATACCATTTATTGTTGGAGGAATTGCACTGGCAGCAGGTGCAACAGGTATAAAAAAAGGATTAGATGCAAAAAGGGATATGAAAGAAGCAAAAGCAATTAATCAAGACTCACAAAATATTGCTGAAGAAGCTGAGAATTTTATAGCAATGGCCAAAGGTAAGACAAATGAAGCCATTACTGCTTTAGGACAGGAAAAAATCCGTTTGCTTTCAACATCAATCAGTGATTTTGTTGCAAATTTTGAAAAAATAAAAAATATAAACCTTAAAGAAAGCAGTGGAATTGACGAGTTGATATACTTCAATTCAGAGAGTCAAGGTTTTATACAGCTGAAGGAAGCTTCTTTTGAAGCAAGACAAATAGCAGTTAATGGACTGGCAGCTATTGGGTCTGGTGCATTGCTTGCATACGGCACATACAGTGTAGTAATGGGCGGTTTGGGCGGACTTTTGGTAACGGCTACAACAGGAACTGCTTTGACATCATTGGCTGGTGCAGCAGCTACAAATGCAACACTTGCATGGCTTGGAGGAGGAGCTTTGGCAGCCGGCGGATATGGAATGGCAGGAGGCATGATGGTGTTAGGCGGAATAGTTGCCGGACCTGCACTAGCCATTGGCGGAGCAATCTTTGCAAGTCAGGCTAAAGCTGCATTGAATAATTCATACAGCAATTACGACAAAGCAAAGGCTTTTAAAACTCAGGCAAAAAACATCGGCATTGCTTTGAAGGCCATATGTACAAGAGCTAACCAGCTGACAGAATTGCTTCAACGGTTGGACCTGTACTTTGTTAAGCAAATAGAATCAATGAAGAATACAATAGACTTAAAAGGTACAGATTGGCAAAATTATTCAAAGGATGAACAAACAGATATTTACAAGTGCGTCCAGGCAGCTCATACAATTAAAACAATTCTTGATGCATCGCTTTTGAAGCAGGATGGTCAGCTTGATGAGATTACAAACAAGGTGCTTGAAGGATGATATTATTGATATTACAGTTACAAGTATAATGAGCAACGGCAAATCAGGCCTTGTATTAACCGTAGACTCCGTTTGTGTTAAGGATATGGGAAACTACACATCCAGATTCATTGCCAAATACGAAGATATCGATTATACATATTACGACAGAGACAAAAGAATACTTGAAATCAATATGAAATTTGATTCAAAATATGAAATAAGCATCAGTGCAATAAATAAAGAAAATCTGATGGAGTTTATTGATTATGCTATTTCATTATATCAGGAAGATGATAAACTTGAATGGTAACAGGATTTAAATTAATATTTAAAGATGATGTAATCTATAATTTTTAATAAAAATTGGAAACAGCAGAATGTAAATCATGACAATGTAACATACGGAAAGTTAGTTATAATTTACATCATATAATACAAATAATGGCAATCTCATTTCTATAGTAAAATAAGAAATAGATTGCCATTGCATTTATATTAAGTAAGTTGAGGAAAACTATACATTCTATTTATCGCTGCTTATGATTTTTAAATATGCCGAATCGGGTGCGATGTCACATTTGCCGTATTTTTTTAAGGCTTTTACATAGTTTTCATCCTTCAACCTTTCCAGCGAAGCATTGATTTCATCCCTATAGTCCCAGGGCCTGAGTACTAACACATAAATCAGGAATACTGCTGAACCAGCCTTCAAAAATACATCAAAACTTATAGACCCAACAGCAATCAAAGCTACGGCTGAACCTATTGCAAAACTAATAAGAATGCACCATGCAATTGCACCTATTGTTTTAGGAAGGAAGTCTGAGGGTGACATTAGTGCGGGTTCCCTGACTGAAGTATCATAATACGTATTTAAACAGCCTGGACATTTCCTTAGAGGACTGCCAAGTTTATTGTAATAACTCTCCACATTGAAATTTGCCTTGCACTGGGGACAATAAAAAGCTCTCTTTGCCAATTGAACATCACTCCTTTTACAATCATTATAAAATTAGTATAAAATAAAAGCAATAGCTGAAAAAATAAAATAAGGGTGGGTTATATCAAATTTTTTTCTAGATATGAATATAATTATCTCTACAGTTAATTATAAAAGCATATAAAATGGAGGAGATATTATGAGCATGTCATTTGAAACATTAAGAGATGAATTGATTGGGTATGGATATAAATTCAAGACACCCTATGGAGATAGAGTAATGACTTATGCAGATTTTACTGCTTCTGCACGAGGGCTTAAATTTATGGAAGAATATCTGTCAGATATTCAAAAATGCTATGCAAATACCCATACAGAAGATGACATGACAGGAGAGGTTATGACTAAAATACTTCACAAATCACTTGCCATTATCAAGAAACATTTCAATGCTGAAAAAAATTGTATTGTAATACCATCAGGAAACGGCGCTACGGGAGCCATTGAAACTTTCGCTAAAATAATGGGTATTTATATTCCACCTGCAGCCAGCAGAAGAGTTGACAGCATAATAGGTAACTATCTTAAAAACAACAAGGGTCTTTATGATCTTGTAAATGAATCAGAAGAATGCAAAAAACATATGCCTGTAGTTTTCATAGGTCCTTACGAACATCACTCCAACATTCTCATGTGGAAGGAAGGGTTGGCAGAAACAGTGGAGATTAATCTGGATCAGGATGGTAAATTTGATATGGACGATCTCAGGAAGAAAGTTTCTGACGAAAAGTATAAGGGCAGATTGAAGATTGGCTCATTCTCAGCAGCATCTAATGTAACAGGGGTTATCACTCCTGTCTATGATATTGCTAGAATAATGCATGAAAACAACGGCTACGTGTGTTTTGACTATGCTGCATGTTCGCCCTATGTTGAAATAAACATGAACAAAGGCAGGGATGAATTTCTGGATGCCATATATGTAGCTCCCCACAAATGGCTGGGAGGTACAGGTGCTACAGGCTTGCTTGTATTAAATGAAAGGTTATATGACAGCAACATTCCTCCTACAGTTTCAGGAGGCGGAACAGTTTCTTATGTGAGTGCATATGCTCACGATTACATCAGCAATCCAGAATTAAGAGAAATGGCCGGAACTCCTGGAATATTACAGTTGTTCAAGGCTGCACTTGCAATTGAGCTCAAGAAGTTGACGGGAACAGAAATAATAGAAGAAAAAGAGAAGTATTATACAAAAAAGGTATTGGACAGATTAAAGTCAATTCCAAACATTGAGATACTGGGACCAGCAGATGAAAACAGAATGCCTATATTTTCAATCAAGATTAAGCACAGTGATAAACTTCTTCACCCAAGGTTTGCTGCTAAACTCATAAATGATTTGTTTGGAATTCAAATGAGAGCCGGATGTGCATGTGCTGCCCCTTACGGCCACAGACTCATGAAAATCAGCGAAGAAAAATCAAAGGCTTACAGGCAGTTTATAAAAGACGGGATTACATCAATAAAACCTGGATGGCTAAGATTTAACATTCATTATGTAATGACGGAAGATGAGGTTGAGTTCATATTAAACGCTGTTGAGTTCACAGCAAAGTACGGATACTTGTTTTTACACGAATATGAGATGGATTTAAAAACAGGGAAGTGGAGCCATATAAATTATCAGGATTCATATGACATGGTGGATAGTTTTGGAATAAAAGCAAGCATTAAGTTTATCAGCAAAAAAAATAAAATAAACTCCACGGAAATACCTCAGCTTTCCGAAGAGTTTGGTGCATATTTGTTGGAAGCAAAGACTCATGCAGATAGATTATCAAAAGAACCTGTCAACTTCAAGACTCTTGATGAGGGCAGGTTCTATGGCCATGGATGGTTTTATTTTGTAAACTTGAAAGACGATGTCACCTGATGGCTTTAAAACCAATCAGTTCTATATGAGGAGTCATGTGTGTTGGTTTTTCCTCTTGACTTTCAACTAATTCAGTTGACAGATATTTCTTGTTGTCATCAGCAAATACGGTTACAACAATGGAATCCTCACTGCCAAGAATGTCCTGAGCTTTCAGTGCACCAAGAAAGTTTGCACCGGAGGAAATGCCTACACCGATTCCCAGCTGTGAAGCCAGCTTCCTTGCCATATTAATAGCATCACCGTCATCAATGGTAATAATGTCATCAAGTTCATTAAGTTTTACAATTTCGGGAATGAAGTCATCGCCGATACCGGCGATTCTATGAGGACCGAATGACTTACCGCCTGTTGTCATTAATGGCGAGTTTTCCGGTTCTAGTGGAAATGCCTTGCAGTCTGGATATATTTCCTGAAGAGCTTTCTTTATACCCATTATGGTGCCGCCGGTGCCGATTCCGGCCACAATGCCATCAGGCTTCTTTCCAAATTCAGCAAGTTGAGATAATATTTCTTTCCCGGTTGTTTTATAATGGGCGTCAACGTTGACTGGATTAGAAAATTGACATGGCAGACATATACCATTTTCTTTACCCATGTCAGAGGCCATTTCAATGCAGCCCTTAAAACCTCCGTCTTCCTTGGAAACTGATGTTACAGTTGCCCCATACTCCTTCATGAGAATAAGTCGCTCACGGCACATCCAGTCCGGCATGAAAATTTTAACCGGATTGCCAAGATATGCTCCAATTGCTGATATGGAAATCCCGGTATTGCCGCTTGTTGCTTCAACAATTATATCTCCTTCTTTAATGGTGCCGTCATCATAAAACTGCTTCATTATGTGAAGGACAATTCTGTCCTTAATGCTTCCCGTAAAATTGTAATACTCAGCCTTGGCATATATCTTTCTTTCAGTTCCCCTGTAACGGAGAGAAATTTCAAGCAGGGGAGTGTTGTTTATCATAGCAGAAATTCCATTGAACTTTTCCTGCATTATTTTGCTCATTGTCATTAAAATTCCTCCTTTATATACTGTTAGTATATGTTGCCTTTAGTTTTTTTACACAGGAATAAAATGCAGGTATTTATTATTGGTTTTTATTAAATATGAAGAAAAAATCTCAATACAATTGAAAGTACTGAGATAGTTAGGTTCATAAGATATTCAATTTAAAAAGTTCACTAATTTGCTTACTTTTCAATAAATTTCATCAATTCTTCATTGAACTTTTCATGTTCATCATAGAAAGTACCATGACCGCTAAATTCAAACGGCAACAAAATAGAATTTTTAATTCCATAGTGTTGCACTTCGCCTAATTCAAATGGAACAACTTTATCATGAATTCCATGTATAATTAAAGTAGGTACTTTTATAGATTCTATATCATAAAATAATTGTTCCTGTAACCAAGTATTTGCAATAGCAGCAGTTGACCATCCAGCTGCTTGCAGCCCCAATTGAAGAAACCATTCATTAAATGGTTCAGATGTGTGCTGAAAGAAAAAAATCTCTCCGAAACCTCTAAGCATTTTGGGCCGATCATTATTAGTGCCCTCAATAATATCCAAGACTACACTTGTTTCTATACCATATGGAAAGTTTGGAAGTTTTACTAAACTCGGGGCTGCAGCAGCAAACAAAGCAAGCTTTGATACACCATAGCCGCTATACCTGGACATATATCTTAGTGCAATTGCTCCACCTGTGGAGTGACCTGCCAATACAAAATCCTGCAGCTTCAGAGCTTCAACGACGCATCTCACATCATCAGCTAAGCGATTGTAATCATAACCATGCCATGGTTTGTCGGATTTTCCAAATCCTCTTTGATCTATTCCAACACATCTGTAGCCTCTTCTCGGCAAAACATCAAACTGATATTCAAACAAATCATGGCTGCCGGGCCAACCGTGCAAGAAAACAATTGTCCTTTTGCCCTCAGGGTTAAGATCCTCAACATATAAATTGACATTCGGTTCAACACTTATATAATATCCCATAATACCTCCAGATTGAATGGTTTTATTGATATAGTATTCATTTATATGTTGAATATGATTAATGGTTTTATACTTTCAAGCTATATTACACTAACTAGAATTGAATTCATGATGATGAATAATAGAAAGAAGGAGCACAATCAGGAGTTTTTTATCACATAAAAAAAACTAAAGGACGGGATTCATTCCCGCCCATAGTAGACCAATATAATTAAAACCTTTTAAACTATCTATGACAATGGTGACCATTGTTTTCTTCTAATGCATCTTCAAGCAATTCTTCCAAACATTCGTAAACACATTCACAGCGACGATTCCTACCAGTGCCAGCTACATTATTATTCCTATGGCAGCAATGATGATTGTTTTCTCCAAGCACATCTTCAAGCAATTCCAATAAACATTCAAAAACGCATTCGCAGTCACATCTTCTACCAGTTGTACCAGCAACATTACCATTATTTCTATAACCCATAATATCACCACCTTTGAGGTATGTTCATTTTCAATATATTACATAACACATAAGGTGTGATAACTTGTCTTATTTAAAGGTACTTAGTATGGATTCAATGGTGTAACTGTACAAATATTGGAAAATATTGCGCTAATAAAATGTTCGTGATATAATAAAACAATTTTAACCTTGCTCAATTTGCTTTCGTATTAGTTAACAGGAATTCATTTTTAGCTAAAAAGATAGATTGAAGAAAGAACATAAAAATTGTACTTATCAAGGAGCGTATATTAATGAAATATATAGAAAGTATTAGTGATGATGTATATTTTAATCTTGCCTTAGAGGAATACATATTTAATAATTTAAAAGATGATACATATTTTATGCTGTGGAAAAATTATAACAGCATTGTTTTGGGAAAACATCAGAATGTCTTTGAAGAAATAAATATTAAGGCAATAGAACAAAACAATATTAAAGTAGCCAGAAGAAACACAGGAGGCGGTACTGTTTTTCATGACAGGGGCAATTTAAACTACTCAGTAATTACTGATTACGATAAAAGTACATTCATTGATTATAATCAATTTATTATACCGGTAATAAATGCCCTGAATTCAATAGGAGTTAAAGCTGAAAAAAGAAGAACCAGCGATATAGCTATTGACGGTAAAAAAATTTCAGGAAGTGCTCAAACAATAAAAGGCAATAGAGCATTACATCACGGAACATTGCTTTTTGATGCAGATTTAACCATGCTTCATGACTTGTTAAAAACTACTGAAGGAAAAATTGAATCAAAGTCAGTGAAGTCAGTAAGGAGCATTGTTACCAACATTAAGGATCATCTTAGGGATGAAATTAATATAGATGAGTTTCAAAGATTATTGATTAATACAATGTTTTCTGGCAATGCAGGAAAATATGAAATAAATGAAGAACAAATTAAAACAATACAAGAACTTGCTGAAAATAAATATTCGAAGTGGGAATGGAACTTTGGTGTTTCACCGGACTTTTCTTATGAAAAGGAAAGTGAAATTCTCTGTGATAAAATAAATGTAAAATTATTTGTTAAAAAAGGTGTTATAACAAACTGTAATGTTCATGGAAACAACATTCCTTGTAATGATTTACAAGAACATATTACCGACTCTCGTTACAGCTACATTAATATATTAAATAAACTTAAAGACATTAGTTCTCTTAAAAATATGAAAAATTTAAATTATGAAGAATTAGCAGATTGCTTTTTCTAAAGGAGGAAACATGAAAAAAATAATTACTATGCCAAAGCTTAGTGCTAATATGGAAAGCGGCCTATTGGTTGCATTGTGCAAACAGGCTGGAGATGAAATAAAAAAAGGTGATGTGCTATTTGAAGTTGAAACTGAAAAGGTTGTTAGTGAAATTGAAAGTGATGAAAATGGAAGATTAGTCACATTGTACTATAAAGAAGGAGACAATGTAAAAGTAGACGAAATAATAGCAGAAATAGAAATAGTATAGGAGTTAAAAATGGGAAGAAAATTACCTGAATGGTTAAAAGTAAATTATAATAAAGAAGCAGTTGATGAAGTAAGCCATATGATGGCTGATTTAAAGCTTAATACAGTTTGCAAGGAAGCAAACTGCCCTAATTTAGGTGAATGCTACAAGAAAAAAACAGCAACATTCATGATTTTGGGAAGTGTCTGCACAAGAAATTGTAGGTTTTGCAATGTTTCAAATGGACATGCCACAAAGGTGGATCCTGAAGAGCCAATGAATCTGGCACAAGCTGTAAAAAAACTTAATCTAACACATGTGGTAATTACCTCTGTTACAAGAGATGATTTGCCTGATGGCGGTGCAGCTCACTTTGCAAAAACCATAGAAGCAGTAAGAAATATAAATCCGGAGACCACAATAGAGGTTCTTATACCTGATTTAAGGGGTGTTCATGAAAATTTGGATATTGTTATAAATGCAAACCCAAATGTAATCAATCACAATGTTGAAACAGTTAAATATCTTTACGCCGATGTACGTCCTCAGGCTGATTATGAAAGATCGCTCAAGGTACTTCAATATATTAAAGAAAAGGCTCCTCATATTACTTCCAAGACAGGCATTATGGTTGGACTTGGTGAAACGGATGAGCAGGTATACGAAGTTATGGACGACTGCTTAAAGGTAAATTGCGATATATTTACCATTGGTCAATACCTTCGACCATCAGAACAACATATAGAGCTTAAGGAATATGTAACACCGGAAAAATTCGAAGAATATAAAAAGGTTGCGTTGGAAAAGGGTTTTAAATATGTTGCAAGCGGTCCATTAGTAAGAAGTTCATATAAAGCCGGGGAAGCAACAAGCATATTTAAGTAAGATAAGTAAGGAGAATAAAATGCAGCTCAATTTTGTTAAACTAGGCAAGATAGAATATGATGAAGCATTTAAACTTCAACAAGAAATTGTAAAACTAAGGCAAGAAAGTAAAATTGCTGATACTTTGCTTTTATTAGAGCATTTCCCTGTTATTACAGTAGGAAGAAGCGGTGACAATGACAATATTATTGTATCAAAAGAATTTCTTGAGGACAACAATGTAAATTTACACTACGTAAATCGTGGCGGTGATGTTACCTATCATGGACCAGGACAAATTGTAGGATATCCCATTATTGACCTTAACAATCATAGCAAGGATTTAAAGCTATATGTACATAAGGTGGAAGAAGTTATAATTAAGTTGTTAAAAGAAGAATTTAATATACATGCCTACACAAAAGACATGAAGTACACAGGGGTGTGGGTTGATGATAATAAAATCACTGCAATAGGTGTATTGATGAAAAGATGGGTTACCATGCATGGTTTTGCATTTAATGTAAACACAAATCTTGACCATTTCAAATGGATAATACCATGTGGTATACAAGATAAAGGTGTAGTTTCATTAAAAAGTTTGTTAGGAAATGAATTAGATTTAAATATTATGAACGACCTTGTAGTGAAATATTTTTGTGATGTTTTTGGATATGATGATGTAAAAGAATGTAGTTTGGAAAATATTTTATAATATAAATACATTTAATTACAAAATATATAACAGCCTCCTTGAAAAAGGAGGCTGTTATATACAATTTCTAAGCATATTAATTTATATCATTTATGTTAAGAAAATTATTATATTTATTATTAATGAATAGCAGATTCGGTTTCTTTATCGAAAAAATGCATCTTTTTTATATCAAAAACAATTTCGATTTCACTTTCTGATTTAACATTTGTATCAGCTGGTGCTTTACAAATCATTTTTTGTCCGAAACTATCAAAATTTATATATATTTCACTACCCATAAGTTCTGTGATGTCTACATAAGCTTTTATTTTATAATTACTGATTTCTTCAGCATTTGCTACCTTTAAATCTTCAGGACGAATGCCGGCAACAATTTTTTTTCCATCATATGCTTTCAGCTTTTCAAATTTTTCTCCTGTTAAATTAAACTGATAATTTTCATCGAATTTAATAATTATATTTTCTCCTTCAATTTTTACAATTGCATCAAGGAAATTCATTTGTGGAGCTCCTATAAAGCCGGCAACAAACAAATTACATGGATAATTGTAAAGGTTTTGGGGTGTATCAACCTGTTGAATAAACCCATCTTTCATAACAACAATCCTATCCCCCATTGTCATGGCTTCAATCTGGTCATGAGTTACATAGACAAATGTTGTTTCAAGTTTTTTGTGTAGTTTTATAATTTCTGTCCTCATTGCTGTACGCAATTTAGCATCAAGGTTAGAAAGGGGTTCGTCCAAAAGAAAAACTTGTGGGTTTCTAACCATGGCTCGTCCAAGAGCAACACGTTGTCTTTGCCCACCTGAAAGGGCTTTGGGTTTTCTCTCTAAAAGGTGTACAATATCTAAGATTTTAGCAGCTTCTGTAACACGTTTACGGATTTCATCCTTAGGAACTTTTCTTAATTCCAAACCAAAAGCCATATTTCGGTAGACTGTCATATGAGGATATAAAGCATAATTTTGAAATACCATAGCAATGTCTCTATCTTTAGGAGCAACATCATTAACTAGATTTTCTCCTATGTATAGTTTTCCTTTTGATATCTCCTCTAATCCTGCAATCATCCTCAATGTTGTAGATTTACCGCATCCTGAGGGACCAACAAGAATTATAAATTCCTTATCGTCTATTTCTAAGTTAAAATCAGAAACAGCTGTTATATCGCCCTGATAAATTTTATAAATATTTTTTAATGAAATACTAGCCATTTTAGCCTCCTACATGAATTAATTATGATTTATCCTTTCAAGCCCGACATAACTATGCCTTTTACAATATACTTTTGACAAACTATATATATAATTAAGACTGGAATTAAAGCCAACATAGACCCTGCCATTATTAGATCATATCTCGTAGCAAATGAATTTCTAAAGCTGGCTAGACCTAATTGTATCGTAAATTTTGTGTCAGTATTAAGATAAATAAGTGGACCCATAAAATCGTTATATGTACCCTGGAAAAGGAAAACACTCAATGTTGCGATTATAGGTTTTGAAAGAGGTACTATAATAGTGGCCCAAATTCTAAATTTTCCACATCCGTCAATAACTGCAGCTTCTTCCAAATCCTTAGGAATAGTCATGAAAAATTGTCTTAGTAAAAAAATTGAAAAGGCTGTTCCAAATGCAGATGGTAATATTAGAGGCCAATAAGTATCTACCAATTTTAAATTTGTAAAAAGCATAAATCTTGGTATCATTACAACAGCTGCAGGTATCATCATTGATGAAATGAACATCATAAATATAAAGTTTTTAAAAGGGAAATTAATTCTTGCAAAAGCGTAAGCTGCTAAAGAAGAAAATGTTATATTTAGAACTACTACAGGTAGTGTTACTTTCATAGAGTTTAAAAACATCTGAAAGAAAGATATGCTGCCGGCACTTAATACTTGCTTATAGTTTTCCCACTTCCAAACAGAAGGTAAAAACTTAGGCGGATAAGCAAATAATTCTCTTTGACTTTTGAATGAAGAAACCAGCATCCAAAAGAATGGAAGTAGAACAATTAATGTTGCAAAAGCCAATATTGCATAAGATAATACTATTGATTTTTTAGATTGTTTCATAATTGAACTCCTCCTTATTAAGAATCATATTGTACATTTTTGTTCATAATTTTGTCTTGAATTAAAGTAACTACTAATATAATTATAAACATTACAACTGCCATAGCACAGGCATAGCCCATTTTTCCATATTCAAATGCATTTGCAAATAGATAGTAGGATACGGTGTGAGTAGAATAACCGGGTCCACCTTTTGTCATAATAAATACTTCTGTAAAGACTTGGAATGCATCAATTACGCTTGTTAGAACTACAAAGTACATTGATGGCATTATTAGAGGTAATTTGATATCAATAAGTTTTCTCCAAGGAGTGATTCCATCTAAAGCAGCAGCTTCATATAAGCTGTCAGGGATACCCTGTAAAGCAGAAAGTAAAATAAGCATATTATATCCTGAATGCTTCCATACTGACATTAATGCAATAGAAATAAGAGAAATTCTTTTATCAGATAACCAACCAATAGCAGAAATATCGAAAAAAGATAAAACATAGTTTAAAACACCGAATTCAGTGTTATAAATCCAAACAAACAACAATGCGCATACAACCATTGGTGTCATAACCGGAAGATAGAACATTGTCCTGAAAAAACCAATGCCTCTAAGAGGCATATCCATAGCTAATGCTATAATTAAAGAAACTAAGATTGAAAAAGGTACGTATATAATAACCCACTTAAAGGTATTTTTTAAAGATTCTATAAATACAGGGTCATTAAAAAGTGTTTTGTAGTTTTCTAAGCCTATAAATTTTGGAGTGCCTAAAATTCCCCAGTTAAAGCCGCTTATTACAAAAGAAGCAATAACAGGGTACAGTACAAAAACTAAAAAACTTATAAGAGCAGGAGCAATAAACATATATCCTGATATTGCATCTTTTTTATGAAGTGTCATATTCTTAGTTTTTTTCTTAGGTGAGTTAGTGTTGACACTTGCCATTGTAAACCTCCTAGTATAATATTATCTCACCATGGTTTTTAACCATAGTGAGATAATTATTTGTAATAATTTATTTAAGTTTAGTAATTATTTGAAAAGTGTTTCGTTTGCTTTTTTATCTATATTAGCAGCTGCTTGTTCAATAGTTTGTGAACCTTCAAAAACAAGGGAAAGCTCTGCAGAAATTATAGAGTTATATTCAGACCATTTACCAGTACCTAAAGCTTCAACTTGCTCTTTGTCTCCAATGTAATTAGAAGTAGCTATGAATGCTTCTGCAGGTTCTGCAAGTATATTTTTGTCTGTTATAAGTTCTTCATAAAGAGGAACAGATAAACCACTTGAAAGTGTATATCCTAAGCCTGTTTGGCTCAATTGGAATGATAAGAAGTTAGCTGCAATTTCTTTACTAGATGATTGTGAATTTATAGCAACGTTGGCTGTAATAAAAGGACTTACCCTTGTTGTTCCTTTAGGAAATTCTACTGCTGTCCATTCAAAATCACATTCATTTATGAAGCTTGGAACAACCCAACGGCCAGATGGATACATGGCAATTTGTCCTATAATGAATAGACGATCTTCACTTTCTCCAGTAGTTCCAGGTGCAGGAGCATATCCATTTTTAATTAAATCTGCTTGCACTTTTAATCCTTTAACAGCATTTGGATCAGATATATTAGATTTTCCATCTTTGAACCATGGCGCATCGTAGTTACCCATAAAGTTAATCCAGTCTGCACGATAGTTGTTTACTGCAGTACCATATTGGGTTGTTCTGCCGTTAGCAACCTTAGTTAGTTCTCCGGAAAGTTTCATATAATCATCCATAGTCCAGTCAGATGTAGGAATTGGAATTCCTGCTTCCTTAAACATATCAACGTTTATGTACATTACATATGAAGTATAGTCTTTAGGAATACAGTATTGTATACCGTCTGCTTTGCCGTAATCCAAAGCGCCATCAAACATGCCGTCAGAAATAGCTGGATACTTTTCAAGAACATCAGTTAAATCAGCCATAAGTCCTGCATCTGCAAATTCCTTAACACGACCTTCGCTAAGCCAGAAAATATCTGGTAATGTCTTTGAAGCTGCTAAAGTTTGAAGCTTTGTATAGTAGTCTCCAGGTGTATAAACTTGTTCAACTTCAACGCCTGGTACTAAATCTTCATAAGCAGCAATTAAATCAGCATACATTTGGCGTTCATAATCATCGCCAAAGTGCATGAATGAAATTTTACCACTGAGGCCTTTTGATGCTTCATACCCATCCCACTTTAAGTCATCGGGCTTTTCAGTAGCGACAGGAGTTTCTGGTGTTTTTGAGGTTTCCGGTGCTGAACTGCTACAAGCAGTAGTCAATGATAACGTTAGAGCAAGAACTAAAAAAATACAAATTAATTTCTTCATAATTTCCCTCCTTTAAATGATAAGCGTACAACAATGCTTAAATTTGTATATGTTTATTGCGCAAAATATATACAAAAATAAAAGTTGTAACTTTTAATTAGTAAAATGATAACAAAAAAGTATAAAGGTGTCAAGGGTCAAACGATTGCATTTTGTACTAATTTATTTTTAAATTACAGTTAATTTTGCATGGATTTTAGCGGTATCACCTTATTTTTAAAGCATTTTTTCCACAATAAATATGTATTTAACAATAAAATTTATTTAATACAACATTTTTAAGTTATATTTATTTTAACTATTATATTTGACAAATTTTGATTTTTTCATTAAAGTATATATGTACATAATTCATTACATTTTCTATTAATTCATAACTAGGAGATACTATGTTTTTTAAAAGTTATTATAATCCCGGACCGGGTATTGATAAAAATGCACCGCCCAAAAAAGGAGCAGCATTGTATATAGAACTGTTAACTGTTGATTTTTGGGGATTTATTACTATAAATATGATGTATGTAATATTCTGTATTCCAATTGTATCTATAGGAGGAGCAACATTAGCATATAATGAGATGTGCTGTAAGCTTATAAGAAATGAACATATATTTGTTATTTCTGATTTCCTGAATAGTTTCAAACAAAATTTTAAGAAGGGCATATTATTCAGTGGGGTATTATTACTGATTTTGTTTGACCTGTTGATTATCTATACAAATACTATTACATATGTAGGAAGCAGTTTGGGATCTGAAGGTGCTATCTTTTGGTCAATAGCCAGCATATTAAGCATTCTGTTAACATCTTTAATTGCTTATCTTATTCCTATGGTAGCTAATCTGGATTTAGATATTTTATCTCAATTAAAAAATGCTTTCATATTAATGATAATCGGTGGTTGGAGGACATTGGCAGTTTCAGCAATCAGTATATTGTCATTTGTTATAGGATTTAGATTTTTCCCGTTTTCAGGGATTGTATTTTTTATATTTGGTTTTTACATTTTTATTTTTTTCAAACTGTTTTTTCACATGGCCTTTAATTGAAAAATACATCGTACGAAATACAGCATCATAGTAAATTATGGTAACTTTATGTTGATATATTTTAATATATTTGGTAATCTTAAATTAATAAATATTAGGCTAATAAATGATTATAAATAGCTCTGAGGTGAAAAAATGAAGAAAAAGGCACCAAAATATGTCCAACTTGCAGGATTGATTAAGGAAAAAATTTCTGAAGAAGGATTAGAAAGAGGCCAAAAATTTTATACTGAACAATCGCTTTCTCAAATGTATTCTTTAAGTAGACAAACTGTAAGAAAAGCAATAAATCTACTTATTAATGAACAAATTCTAGAAAGCAGACAAGGAAGCGGAACATATATTTCTTCACCCACTCATATAAAAAGGCGTTCAAGCAAAGTAATAGGCGTTATTGTTACATATTTTGATGAATACATATTTCCAAGCATCATAAACGGAATAGAATCCGTAATCAGCAGCAATGGATACAACATGCAACTTGCCTGCACAAGAAATGATGTTGAAAATGAGGCTCGAGCGTTAAGGTCAATGCTTGATGCAGAAGTGGATGCTTTTATTATAGAGCCAACCAAAAGTGCCTTGCCTAATGCAAACAAGGATTTATATGATGAAATTTCTAAAAATAATATTCCATTATTATTTTTGAATTCTTATTACCACGAAATGAATTTTCCGTATGTTGCTTTAAATGATGAAAAAGCTGGATATTTAGCAACTAAATTTTTAATTGACAATGGGCATAGGAAAATTGCACTTTGTTTAAAATCTGATGACATTCAAGGGCACTTAAGATACAAAGGAGCTATAACTGCAGCTAATGGCAGCGATATAACAATATCGGTGGAAAATGTATTTTGGTATACGACAGAGGATATTAAGTATTTAGAGGAAGACAGCAACAGAATAATAAGGTATCTTAAAAATTGTACAGCTCTATTTTGTTACAATGATCAAATTGCAGCTAAAGTGATAAAAATATTGAATGATAAAAACTTTAATCTTCCGGAAGATTGTTCCATTATAAGTATTGATGATGAAAAACATGCTGTTGCATGTTCTCCAGCACTTACAACTATCGCTCATCCCAAAGAGTTGTTAGGAATTGAAATATCAAAAGCAATAATTCGCCTTCTGTCAGGAGAAAAATGTGATAACAGCATTCTTTTTGAACCTGAGTTAGTCATAAGAAATTCTGTAAAAAAAATATTATAAAGATTTTTAGATATTGTTTAATAAAAAAAGCATTTGCTATGATAGC